>NZ_JBPKJP010000003.1:0-161312 GCF_051217035.1 Lysobacter sp. 1R34A | reverse complement strand
GGCGGGCTCGGCCTGCGGCACCGGATCGGGCTCGACCGGGATGGGTTCGGGCGCCGGCTGCGGCGCGGCGGCGATGGCGCTGCCCGGGTCGTAGCGGTCGAGTTGGTTCTCCACCGCCAGCGGATCGGTCGCCTGCGGTTGCGCGCCGAACGGCAGCGGCGCATCGAGCGGGCGCTCGATGGTGTTGGCGTCGGCGCCGGTCGGGGCCTGGATGGGCGGCTGCATCGGCGCCGACACGGTGCGCGGCGCATCCAGCAAGGCCGAATACTCGCGGGTCAGGCGGCCCTGCCCCCAATCGACTTCGATCAGGAAGGTCAGCAGCGGCTGGTTCACCGGCTGGGTGCTGGTGACCCGGATCACCGGCTTGCCGGCCTGGTCGAGCGCGAGCACGAAACGCAGGTCGGTGACGATGCCCTGCGGCGGCGCCAGGCCGATGCGCTGGAAGGTCTCCGGCGAGGCCAGGCCGGCGCGCAGTTGCGCCAGCTCGTCGCTGTCGCTGGATATGACCGGGATTTCCGCCAGCAACGGTTGGCCCGCGCGCGATTTGACCTCGATCTGTCCCAGACCGAGCGCGCCGGCCGCTCCACTGGCCAAGGCCAACGCGAGAGCCAACGCGGTGCGTGCGAAACCTGATCTCACAGACGATCCCATTACCCTGGTCAGGCGGCGACTCTAGCGGTCGGCGGGCGGAATGCGCAACGCAGCGGTGAAGATGGACCCTCGATTCGGCGTTCGACTCGACATCCTGTCGCCTGAACCGATTCGGCCCGATGCCTGGCGCATCGCCGTCGACCCGTGTCCGTGCAGAGTGCACCACATCGGCGGGTCAATGCCAGCGGCCTGGCCGATAACCGGCGCTGCGTCCGCCGCCCGTGCCGATGCGCGCGCCGGCTGCGCAAACGAACCGGGCCCCGCAGGCCCGATCCGTACTCGCCTCGATATGTCGCTCAGGCTTCGTTCCAGACCAGTTCCGCCAGTTGCACGGCATTGGTCGCCGCGCCCTTGCGGATGTTGTCGGACACCACCCACAGCGACAGGCCGCGCGGATGCGAGATGTCGTCGCGGATGCGTCCGACGAACACCGGATCGCGTCCCGATGCGTGCGTGACCGGCGTCGGGTATCCGCCGCCGACCGGGTCGTCGACCACGACCAGGCCCGGGGCCTGTTCGAGCAGCGCACGCGCGTCGGCGGCGCCGAGCTTGTCGCGGGTCTCGATGTGCACCGCCTCGGAGTGGCCGTAGAACACCGGTACCCGCACCACCGTCGCGTTCACGCCGATGCTGTCGTCGCCGAGGATCTTGCGGGTCTCCCAGACCAGCTTCATCTCCTCGGTGGTGTAGCCGTTGTCGGTGAAGTCGCCGCCGTGCGGGATCACGTTGAAGGCGATCTGCACCGGGTAGACCTCGGCCTTGGCTTCCTGGAAGTTCAGCAACGCCGCGGTCTGCTTGCCCAGCTCTTCCATCGCCCGCTTACCGGTGCCCGACACCGACTGGTAGGTGGCGATGTTGATGCGTTCGAGCTTGGCCTTGCGGTGGATCGGCGCCAACGCGACCATCAACTGCATGGTCGAGCAGTTCGGATTGGCGATGATGCCGAGCGGGCGGCGCTTGACCGCTTCCGGATTGACCTCGCTGACCACCAGCGGCACGTCGTCCTGGTAACGGAACGCGGACGAGTTGTCGATCACCACCGCGCCGGCCGCCGCGAACTTCGGCGCGTATTCCTTGGACACCGAACCGCCGGCCGAGAACAGCGCGATGTCGACGCCGCTCGGATCGAATTTCGCCAGGTCCTGGACCACGATGGTTTTACCGTCGAACTGGATTTTCTCGCCCGCCGAGCGTTCGCTCGCCAACACATGCAGCTGACCGATCGGGAATTTGCGCTCGGCCAGCACCTTCAGCATGGTTTCACCGACTGCGCCGGTGGCACCGACGACAGCGACATTGCAGGACGTCTTGGCGTTCATCTGTTCCTGTTTACCTGACTTGTGGGAGCCGCCGGACCCATTTCCGGCGGGTGTTGCTCGGGTCGGCGCGCGAGCGCCGGAAAAGAATCGGGAGCGGCGCCTTCATCGTCCGCCCTGTGCGCCCATTGTGCGGCCGCCGGCGCCGGCGCGCTCGGCGAGCTGCGCGGCGTTCAGCGGCGACGGCGGGCGGCCGGCATCGGGGCCATGGCCCAGCGCCGCGATCAGATTGTCCACCGCCAGCGCGACCATGGCGCGGCGGGTGGCGAGGCTGCCGCTGGCGATGTGCGGGGTCAGCACCACGTTGCGCAACGAGAGCAGGCGCGGGTTGAGCGCCGGCTCGCCCTCGAACACGTCGAGGCCGGCCGCGGCCAGGCGCCCATGTTCGAGCGCATCGGCCAGCGCATCCTCGTCGACGATGCCGCCGCGGGCGATGTTGGTCAGGGTCGCGTGCGGCTGCATCCGCGCCAGCGCCGCGGCATCGACCAGGTGATGGGCCTGCGGCGAGTACGGCAGCACCAGGATCAGGTGATCGGCGCGTGCCAGCAGTTCCTCGAAGCCGACGTAGGCCGCGGCCGACTCGCGCTCGACCGCTTCCGGCAGGCGGCTGCGGTTGTGGTACAGCACGCGCATGCGGAAGCCGGCGGCGCGGCGAGCGATGGCCTGGCCGATCCGGCCCATGCCGAGGATGCCCAGGGTCGCGCCGTGCACGTCGCCGCCGAGCAGCGAATCGAAACTCCACTGCCGCCACTGGCCTTCGCGCAGCCAACGCTCGGCCTCGCCGATCCGGCGCGCGGCGGCCATCATCAGCGCCCAGCCGAAGTCGGCGGTAGTCTCGGTCAGCACGTCCGGCGTATTGGTGACCAGCACGCCGGCGGCGGTCAGCGCCGGCAGGTCGAGGTTGTTGTAGCCCACCCCGACGTTGGCGATGGCGCGCAGCCGGCCGGCGCCGGCGACCTGGGCCGCCCCGATCGGGTCGTTGAGGGTGACCAGAGCGCCGTCGACGTCTCGCAGCGCCACGGCGATCGCCTCGGGACCGTGCTTGGTCACCTGCGCGGTCGCGACGAGGTCGAAATGCTCGCCCAGGCGCGCGACGACGTCGTCGAACAGCGGTTGCGACACCCAGACCCGCGGCCGCTCAGGCATCGGCATCGAGCTCCAGTTGGGCCGGGATGCGCGGGCTGACCACGCCGACATCGCCGCACTGGGCGCGGTGACGCAGGGCCTGGTCGATCAGCACCAGCGCGACCATGGCCTCGCAGATCGGGGTGGCGCGGATGCCGACGCAGGGGTCGTGACGGCCGGTGGTGATCACTTCGACCTCATTGCCGTGGATGTCGACGCTGCGCACCGGCAGACGCAGGCTGGAGGTCGGCTTGAAGGCGGTCGAGCAGCGCAGTTGCTGGCCGGTGCTGATGCCGCCGAGAATGCCGCCGGCATGATTGCTGGCGAAGCCGGCGCGCGAGAGCTGGTCGCGATGCTCGCTGCCCTTGGACGCCACGACCGCGAAACCGTCGCCGATCTCCACGCCCTTGACCGCGTTGATGCTCATCAGGGCCGCGGCCAGATCGCCGTCGAGCTTGCCGTAGATCGGCTCGCCCCAGCCCGGCGGCAGGCCGTCGGCGACCACGTCGACGCGCGCGCCGACCGAGTCGCCGGACTTGCGCAACGCGTCCATGTAGGTCTCCAGCTCGCCGACCTGATCGGCGGCGGGCCAGAAGAACGGGTTCTCTTCCACCGCCGACAGGTCGTAGGCCTTGGGCACGATCTCGCCGATCTGCGACATGAAACCGCGCACGCTGACCCCGTACCGCTCGGCCAGCCACTTCTTGGCGATCACCCCGGCGGCCACGCGCATGGTGGTTTCGCGCGCCGAGGAACGCCCGCCGCCTCGCGGATCGCGCAGGCCGTACTTCTGCCAATAGCTGTAGTCGGCGTGGCCGGGACGGAACTGTTCGGCGATCGAGCCGTAGTCCTTGCTGCGCGCGTCGGTGTTGCGGATCAGCAGGGCGATCGGCGTGCCGGTGGTGCGGCCCTGATAGACGCCGCTGAGGATTTCGATATCGTCGCTTTCGTGTCGCTGCGAAGTGTGGCGGGTGCGCCCGGTGGCGCGGCGGTCGAGGTCGCGGCGGAATTCCTCCGGCACGATTTCCAGGCCCGGAGGGCAGCCGTCGATCACGCAGCCGATCGCCGGACCGTGGCTCTCGCCGAAGGTCGTCACCGTGAAAAGCTTTCCGAAGCTGTTGCTGGCCACTGATCGAAGTCCTGATGCGTGCCGGTCTCGGCCCGGCGTGGGGGTTGCGCGGAGCCGGTGCGGGCGTCGCTTGCGCGAGGCGCTCGTGCCGGTGCGCGGCGGCAGGGGTGCGTCCTGCGTCGACGCCATCGCGATGCGCGCCGAACGCAGGCCACCTGCCTACGCCGATGGTATGACGCAGCGGTGACGCGCGGCTTGACGAGTCGCAAGGGGACGGCGATCGAGGACAGCGGATTCTATGCCGGCCGATCGCGCCGGCCTGCGACCGCGACCCGCATCGCCTGCGACCTCAGTCTCATCCGACATCAGTATCATCCGACATCGGCCTCATCTCGAATTCCCCGAATGTGAGGAAAAACGAGCCCGAGGCTGATGTGCCGTAGACACCGATCCCGCGCGAACTGCCGACGCGAACTGCGCCGCCCACCATAGCCGACGACGCTGGTTTCCGCTGCAACGATGGGCGCAGCCGCGATGCGATGGCGGGGTCGACGACCCTACGCCGGGGTATCCGCGAGGTTGCGCAAACGAACGCAGACGCCGCGGGACGCTTGCGGATTCCGGCCGGTCTGGCGCCTGGCGCGTACTGGATCAGCGTTCAGGCGCTGCGGGGACGCGTCGCGTCGCCCGCCACCGGCCGCCGACGCACGCTCAGCCGCGCGCGTCGGCGAGTCGTTTGATTTCGTCGTGGTGTTCGACGAGGTCGTGGCGCTCGGCCACGAAGATGCCCATCTGCCCGACCTTGAACTCGACCCAGGCCAGCGGCAGTTGCGGCAGCAGTTCGACCAGGGCGCGCTCGGCTTCGCCGACTTCGCAGATCAGCAGACCATGCTCGCTGAGGTGATCGGGCGCATCGCGCAGGATCTTAAGCGCCAGGTCGAGGCCATCGTCGCCGGCGCGCAGGCCGAGCTCGGGCTCGTAGGAATATTCCTTCGGCAGCGCGTCGGTCTCGTCGTTGGTGACATAGGGCGGATTGGTCACGATCAGATCGAAGACCTCGCCCTGCAGCCCCTTGAACAGGTCGGACTTGCGCAGCTCGACGTTGTCGGCGTGCAGGCGCACCTTGTTTTCGGCGGCCAGCGAAAGCGCTTCGTCGTTGATGTCGGCGCCGATCACCTGCCAATCGGGGTGGTAATGCCCGGTGGCGATGGCGATGCAGCCCGAACCGGTGCACAGGTCGAGCGCGCGCTCGACCTCGCGGCCGCCGAGCCAGGGCTCGAAGCCCGACTCGATCAGTTCGGCGATCGGCGAACGCGGCACCAGGGCGCGGCGGTCGCTCTTGAAGCTCAGCCCGGCGAACCAGGCCTCGCCGGTCAGGTAGGCGGCCGGGATGCGCTCGTTGACGCGACGCTCGAACAGTTCCAGCACTTTGGCCTTTTCTTCGCTGGTCACGCGGCCGGCGCCGTACACCGGGCTCAGGTCGTGCGGCAGGTGCAGCGCGTGCAGGACCAACTGGGTGGCCTCGTCCAGCGCGTTGTCGTAGCTGTGGCCGAAGGTCAGCCCGGCCGCGCCGAAGCGGCTGGCGCCGTAGCGGATCAGGTCGACGAGGGTCAGCTGTTCGAAAGAGGCGGAAGCGGGCACGGCGAGTCCAGGGCAAAACAAGGCGCGCAGTATAGCGGGTGGGCCCGGGACTCGGGACTCGGGACTCGGGACTCGGGACTCGGGATTCGGGATTCGGGATTCGGGATTCGGGATTCGGGATTCGGGATTCGGGATTCGGGGTTCGGGGTTCGGGGTTCGGGGTTCGGGGTTCGGGGTTCGGGGTTCGGCAACGGCAACGGCAACGGCAACGGCAAAAGCAAATCCCCCTGCCCCCCTTCTAAAAAGGGGGTGTCTGGAGGGTTTGCTGGGGAACCGAGCGCGCGTGCATGCCTGGCCTCCCCAAGCCCGACGAAACCGACCCGGAGACGCCCCCTGTGAAAAAGGCCAGGGGATCTGCTCCTCACCCCTCGCTTCCATGCTTTTTTCACTCCTCACCACTAGTTCCTAGTTCCTGCGCCCCTGGTTCCTGATCCCCCAGCCCGCCCCACCGAACCAGCCCGCCCCGCGCCCGGTATCATCCCCGGGCGCAATCGACGGAATCGCCATGTTCAATCGCACCACCGCCATCATCCTGGTCGCCGCGCTCGCCGCCGCGGCCGGCCTGTGGGCGTCCAAGCAGTACTTCGGCAGCGCCCGCCCCTCGCCCTGGCCGCAGACCAAGGCGGTGCGCCTGTTCGAGCCGCCGCGCACCTTGCCGGCGTTCTCGCTGCGCCAGTCCGACGGCACCCAGCTCATTCCCGGCGAACTCAAGGGCCACTGGACCCTGGTGTTTCTCGGTTTCACCCACTGCCCCGACGTCTGCCCGACCACCCTGGCGGAGCTGTCGGTGGCGCAGAAGCAGTGGGACTCGATCCCCGAATCGACCCGTCCGCGGGTGCTGTTCGTCTCGGTCGACCCCGAGCGCGACCCGCCCGACCGCATCGGCGAGTACGCCCACGGTTTCCACAAGGACACTCTGGCCGCGACCGCCGACATCCCGGCGCTGGAGACCTTCACCAAGTCGCTCGGCATGGTGTTCGGCAAGGTGCCGGCGCCCGACGGCGCGCCCGCCGACCAATACTCGATGGACCACAGCGCCAGCATGGCCGTGCTCGATCCGCAGGGCCGCATGGCCGGCCTGATCCGACCGCCGCTGGACCCGAACGCCATCGCCGCCGACCTCGCCGCACTGACCGAGGCCAAGACCCCGTGAGTCTCGTCACCACTCTGACCTATGCCCTGCCGCACCGCGCGCTGTCCTCGATCGCGCGCGCGCTGGCTTACTCCGACAACCCGCGCGTCAAGCGGTGGCTGATCGATACGGTCACGCGCAAGTTCGGCGTGAACCTCGGCGAAGCCGCCGAGTCCGATGCGCAGGCCTATCCGACCTTCAACGCCTTCTTCACCCGCGAGCTCAAGCCCGGCGCGCGCGTGCCCGATCCCGATCCGCGCGTCCTGCTGATGCCGGCCGACGGCCGCATCAGCCAGTGCGGCCCGATCCGCGCCGGCGAGATCTTCCAGGCCAAGGGCCAGTCCTTCACCGCGACCGAACTGCTCGGCGGCGACGAAGCGGCGGCCGCGCCGTTCCACGACGGCGTGTTCGCCACGGTCTATCTCTCGCCGAAGGACTATCACCGCGTGCACATGCCCTGGGCCGGCACCCTGCGCGAAACCGTGCACGTGCCGGGCCGCTTGTTCAGCGTCGGTCCGGACGCGGTGCGCAACGTGCCGCGGCTGTTCGCGCGCAACGAACGCCTGGTCTGCCACTTCGACACCGACTTCGGGCCGATGGCGATGGTCATGGTCGGCGCCTTGCTGGTCTCGGGCGTGGAAACGGTCTGGAGCGGGGTCGAGATCCCGCGCTACGGCGACCGCGTCCAGCGCAAGGACTATCGCGGCAAGGGCATCGCGCTCGAACGTTTCGCCGAGATGGCGCGTTTCAACTACGGCTCGACCGTGATCGTGCTGCTGCCGCCGGGCGTCGCCGCCCTGGCCGACGGCCTGGGCGCGGAAACCGCGGTGCGCCTGGGCGAAGCCCTGGCCCGCCGCAACGACTGATACGCCGTTTACCCGGTCGCCACCCAAGGAGGGGAACCATGTCGTCCCGTCATCGCCCGGCGCTGCGCCGGGCGGCCTGTCTGTTGCTGATCGCCGTCCTCGCCGCCTGCGGCGACAAAAGCGAGAACGAGCAACTGCTCGAACTGCGCGACAGCCTCGCCTATACCCAGTACCGGCAGTTGTCCGACCACGGCCTGCCCGGCGCGATCGGCGCCTATCGCAAGGGCATGGAATGGAGCGGCAAGCAGCCGCCGGTCGAATTCGACGACGCCGACTACTGCGCGATGCACGTACTGCTTGCCTACGGCGCGCTGGTGGCCGACAAGAGCACGATCGCACTGGCCGAAAGCGACATTGTCGAGGCGCGCGGCTGCGGCGCCTTCGATCGCGTCGCCGCGGACTCGCTGCGCTCGGTGGTGTTCCAGCGCCTGGAATGGCCGCACCTGGCCCAGGCCGAGAGCGACAAGGTGTGGGCCGCGCCGCAAAGCCCGGGCGCCGAGCAACCGCCGGTCGCGCACGTCATCACCCTGCACGCCGCGCTGACGTATCTGGCGGTGAGCGAAAAACGCTGGGACCGCGCCCAGGTGCATATCGATGCGCTCGGCCGGTTGTTGAAGCAGCCGTGGATGAGCGAGCTGCCGCGCGCCGGCGTGGCGTTCCAGGAAGGCCGCACCCGCGACGGCCTGGTCACGCTCAAGCGGATGAGCCGGGACCCGAGCGCGCCCGAACCGGTCCGCCAGGAGCTCGCGCGCTTCATCGCCAAGGTCGAAGCCAAGGGCGGCGACGTCGACTCCTTCGCCTTCATGCCGCGCCTGATCGCGGTGTTGACCTGGGAAGCGGTCAAGGACCAAGGCCCGCAGGTGCTGAGCACGACCGCGCGTTTCGCCGAGGAACAGGCCTGGAAGCCCTTGAACGACACGGTCATGCATGGCGCCGGCAAGGCGCGCGAAGTCGCCGGGGGGCTGTGGGACAAGGCCCGCGGAGCGGTCGCCCCGGCCGCGAAAGCCGCACCCGAAACGACGCCGCAGTAACGCGCTACGGTAAGCGCGACACGGTAAGCGCGCCGCCATCGCCTCGAGCGACAACGGCGCGCCGGGCTTACATTCCCCGCGCGTGCGGCGGCAATGTCTGCTGCTGATTTTGCTGTTGTTGTTCGTGCAGTGCCGCCTGTTGCGGGCCGAGCTGGCTCAGGCGCTGCTGTGAATCCTGCACCGGCGTATTGGTCGCCTCCGCGGTCGGCATGTGCGCGCGCAGGCTGGCCGGATCGTTGGCCGCGCCCTGCACTACGAACACGTTCTGTCCGGCGCGCTGGGTCTCGGTCTGCTGGCTCAGGAACACGCCGTCGATGCGTTCCAGGCCGCTCTGCCGGGCGAGGCAGGCGACGCTGAAGATCATGCATTCGCTAGACTGGTCCGGGGTGCGTCCGAGGCGGGCATCGAGCTGATTGACCTGGACGCGCGCCTGCTGCACCAAGGGGTCTTCCGGGCCGGCGCGTCCGGCCGCATTCGCATGAGGCTGCGTTGCCGGTTGTGGCGCCGCCGGCGGCTGCACGCCCGGCGTCGGGGTGGCCGGGGTCTGCGCACCCGGGGCTTGGGTGGCCGGCTGTTGAGTAGCCGGCTGCAATGCCGGGTCCGGTGTGGTCCGCAGCACCGGCGCATGCGGGTCGACGTGCAACAAGCGCGTGGTGGTGCCGTTCCGGGTCTGGCTGAGGTCGGTGGTGCCGTCGCGGTTGCGCACCCTCGACAGGTCGTTGCGATCGACGTCGGCCCAGACCCCGCCGATATTGGAATGGCCGCTGCCGTCGCGGTTCCAGACCACGAAATCGTTGCCGGACGCGTACAGGCCGGCGGTCGGGCGCCCGGCCCGGCCCTGGCCTTCCTGCTGCGGACGGCCATAGGCATAGGCGCCGCCCTGGTCGAGCGCGTGGATCAGGGCCGGGGCCTCGGCTTTCTGCAGGAACAGGTTCTTGGCGGTGTCGTATTCGGCGGTCAGGTGCGGGCGCGCCGGGTCCTGGCCGGTCTGGCGCGGGTTGACCAGGGGATTGGCCATCACGTCCTGCCAGGTCTGGTGCATCGGGCTGCGCGAGTCGGCGTTGCGCAGCGCGATCATCACCTCGGCGCCCTGCAGCGCGGCGTCGCGGCCGGTTTCCATATAGTCGCGGTCGCCGCTGGTGCGCGGCAGCAGGCGATCGATCGCGCCGCTGACGTCGGCGACGCTGTTATGGGTGCCGTTGTTCATGTCGCGCAACAAGGCCGGGGTCCAGCGAGTGCCGCTCTGGTTCTCGACCTTGGCCACCATCGTGGTCAGGCGCACCTGGTCGTCGGGCGTGGCATTGCGGTACAGCGCGGTCTGGCTGACCTGGGCCATGACGCCGGCGACCAGTTCGTTGGCCTGGGCGACGTCGCGGTTATGGATGTAGGTGACGCCGGCGTCGGAGCGCAGGAATTCGTTGAGGTTGCCTTCGATGCGCGCGTCCATCGCGCGCCCGCCCTGGGCGGTAATGGTGTTGCCGTTGCGGCCGAGGTCGGCGATGGTCTGGGCGCGCTCGGCCGCGCTGAGCACGCGGTCGGGATGGTTGGCGCGGGCCCAGTCCTGATAGGCGTCGACCAGCGACGGCACCACTTCGGGATGCTGGCCGAGGTCGGTCTGCAAGGTGCCGATCGAATAGCCGCTGTTGCCGACCGGCTGCATCACGCCGTTGACGGTGTTGCCGGCGAAGGACAGGTGATTTGAGACGTCGCGGCCGCCGATGCTGCCCTCGGAGCCGACGCCGATGGCGAAATAAGCGATCGCGCGGCGTTCGTCGTCGGTCATGACGCGCGGCGGCGGAGCCGCAGGCGGCGTCGCCGTGGCGTTTTGTGCGGGTTGGTTCATGGTCTAGCCTCCTTGCTGCGACACGGGCGGGAACGCCCGCGGCTTCGCTGTCTGTTCGGACTCGATGGTCCGCGGCTCAGTTGTCTTTGGGTTCGTCGTCTTTGGTTTCGTCGTCGGGGCACCGGTCGTCGATCGGCACCTTCTGACCGGCCTTGGCCTCGTGCAAGGTGAGATACGGTTGGTAGTCGCTGCCGGACTTCCGATACCAGACCACCGTCGCCTTATCGCGCACGAGATAAGCCGAAGCCTCGCCATAGCTCGGGCAGGCCGGCGTACCGGTGTCGCTGCAGAACTGCAGGTACAGCTTGTCGTCGCGCAACTCGCCCTTGAGCTTGCCGCTGTCGCCGCCGACGCGGGTGCCGTCGTCCCAACTGCCGGTGTAGGACGTGCCGGACCCGGCGAGGTCCAGGTTGGCGGTGTGGTTCCAGCCGCAGCTCTGCTGGTAGCTCCATTGGCCGTCGAAACGCACCCCGGCCGACGCGCAGGAACACAACAACAAGGTCAGCAAGGCCGCGGCGGCGCGGTTACATCCTGTAAGCATGACGGACTCCATACGGGCTATGCGCAGCGATTTAGCACGCGCCCCCGCTTAAGTAAACCGATTCCCGGCTCCAGGTCCGATCCGGCGCGACACGACCAAGGCGCGGTCAGCCGCGCCGCACCGACAGGGCGATCAGGGTCTGGGCGATCCAGTAGGTCGCCAGCACCGCCGCCGGGGCGGCCGCGAACGGCGCGGCGAAGCGGTCGATCGCCAGAGTCGCGTCGGAGACGACGAAGAATGCACCGCCCAAGGCCGCCAGCGCAGTCGCCCGGTCGGCGCGATGGCGCCATACCGCCGCGGCCTGCGCCGCCATCGCCGCGAGCACGATCACATAGGCGATCACCGGCGGCCGCAAGGCGCCCGGCAGATGGGGCCACAACACCGCCAGCACGGCCGCGGCGAGCGCGGCATAGGCAGGAAACGGCCACAGCGCCGCGAACCACGGCGCGCGCCGGGTCAGGCCCACCAGATAAGCGACATGCGCGCAGAGAAAACTGCCGAGCCCGAACACGAACCAGTCGCCCGGCAACATCAAAAACACGTCGCCCAGGGTCGACAGCAGCAGGCCGATCAGGATCGCGCGCCGATAGCCGGAGCCGCGGTCCGCCTCGGGTTCGGCTTCGCCGCCGCGCCGGAGCAGCATCGCCACGATCAACAGCGTGGTCAGCGGCTTGAATACATAGTGCAGCCACGGCGACAGATAACTGCCGGCGATCGCCAGCAGCGCCGACAGCGCGATCGCTGCGAGCCACGGGCTTGGACGCGAAGACGAGGTCGTTGCGATGCGCTTGGTCATGCCGGCGCTACTGTCTCACGAACCTATTGCAGCGAACCGGGACTGGCGTCGACCAAGGTATCGGTCGAGTGGGTGGCGACCGCATATTGTCGACAACCGCTGCGCTGCCGTGCCCTCGACAATCCCAGGCGGCCGCGGCCGTCTGGGTCGGTGAAGCGTCGTCGGCAGGCGCGTCCATGCGTTCGCCTCTCTACCCGTATTACGGCCCGCAGCCGTTGAGCTTGAGCTTCTGGCCCGGCTTGACCATATAACGCGGCGCCTTGATGCCGTTGGCCTTGGCGAGCTGCTTGGTGTCGCACTGGAACTTGCGGGCGACGTCGGTCAGGGTCTCGCCGCGCTGGACGCGGTAGTCGCGCGGGGTGGCCGGCTTTTTGGGCGCCGGCTTCGGCGTCGCCAGGCCGGCCGGCTCGCCGGCGGCGATCGCGGTCGGCACGGTGCCGTCGACGGCGCCGTCGGACGACGGCAGCACCGTCAGCGGTCCGGTGCGGACGATGGCGTTGCTGGCGTCGCTCATCACCAGGGTGTGGGCGAGTTCGGCGCGCTTGCCCTGGGTGCACCAGCGGTTGTACAGGCCGACCATCTTGACCGTGGCGTTGAGGCTCGTGCCGGCGGCCAGGTAGCTGCTGGGCTGGTAGCGCGGGTTGAGGTTACGCAGCGCGCGCATGTAACCCTCGCGGGTGCCGCCGTTGCCCAGGCAGATGGTCAGCTCGTAGATCGAGCTGGCCTTGCTCAGGCGCAGCGACGCCGGCTTGGCGTCGATCTTCGGAAAGCGCAGGCCGTACTCGCGCGGATGCAGGTACAGCCAGGCCGCCGCGATCACCATCGGCACGTAGTCGCGGGTCTCGGCCGGGAACTGGTTGTAGACCGACTCGTCCCAGAAATTGCGCCCGCCGCTGGCGTTGTTGATGCGCAGCGCGCGGCCTTCGCCGCCGTTGTAGGCCGCCAACGACATCTCGATGCTGTTGTTGAGCTGGCCCAGGCGTTCGTTCAAGTACGAAGCGGCGGCCTCGGAGGAGGCGCGCGGGTCGTAGCGGGTGTCGAAGCCGCTGCCGTCGTCGCCGAGGCCGAAACGCTTGCCGGTGGCGAACATGAACTGCAGCGGGCCGGCGGCGCCGGCGCGCGAGGTCACGTGGACCTTGCCGTTGGATTCCTTGGCCATGATCCCGAACAGCAGCGCTTCCGGCAGGCCGGCGCGCTCGAACTGCGGCCACATCATCTGGCGCATGTACTGGTAATTTTCGTGGGTCTGGATCAGAGAGCCGCGCATGTCGGTGAGCCAACGGCGGATACCGGCCTGCACGGCCGGGTTGTACTGGACCATCTTGACGAAGCGCTGGCCGTCGTCGCTGAGCAGCGCCGCGGCGCGCGCGGCTTCCGGCACGTCGGCGCCGAGCCCTTCGCTGTCGAGCGTGCCGCCCTCGTCGACGTCATCCTCGCCGGCCGCGACCGAGGCGTCGGCGTTGGCCTTGAGCAGGCGCTTGTAGCCGGCGAGCATCGTGCTCAGCTGGCAGCCCTTCTGCTTGGTGCAGGCCGCGATCACGTCCTCCATGTCCTCCAGCGCGGCATCGCTCTCGCGACGGCCGGCCGGGTCGGCGTTGCGGATCTTGACCAGGGCCGACTGATAACGGGCCTCGCCGGACTGCATGCGCTGGGTCAGGGCATCGACGGCGGCCTGGTCGCGCTTGGACAGCGCGGCCGCATCGGGCGAAAGACAGGACAGCGCGAGCGCGGCGGCGAGCGGCGCGAGCGCGCCGGGGATGCGGAGGGAAGCAGGCATGTGGCGTGCGGCAGGTCCTTGTAGCGGGGGCCCAGGGTAACGGCGGGGTCAGGGCGCGGCAAGAAAACACGACGGCACCGGCTTTTCGGCATGAGTCGGTTCGGTTCGGCCCGGCTGGGACGGCGCGACGCGGCGGCCGGTGCGGCGAACCGCGACCCCGGTCGCGCCGGCGCACGAGCCGGCCCCTGTCGCGGTTCACGAAGCCCGCCAGGGTGCCGCTAGAATCGGCCCCTCGCTTCTCTTCATGGATCACGGACGCGGATATGGCTTCGACCCCCGGCGCAACCCAGAACGACATCCTGATCGGCAAGGCCGTGACCACGCCCGACAGCGGCCAGGTGTTCCTGCACACCAAGCTCGGCAACCGCCATGGCCTGGTCGCCGGCGCCACCGGCACCGGCAAGACCGTGACCCTGATGACCCTGGCCGAAGGCTTCTCGCGCCAGGGCGTGCCGGTGTTCCTGGCCGACGTGAAGGGCGACGTCGCCGGCCTGGCCATGCCCGGCACGCTCAGCGACAAGCTGCAGGCGCGCCTGGGCGAGATCGGCATCGCCGACTTCGCTCCCGCCGGCAACCCGACCGTGTTCTGGGACCTGTTCGGCAAGCTGGGCCACCCGGTGCGCACTACGGTCAGCGAAATGGGCCCGACCCTGCTCGCGCGCATTCTCGAACTCAACGACACCCAGTCCGGCGTGCTCGACATCGTGTTCAAGCTCGCCGACGACCGCGGCCTGCTGTTGCTCGACCTGGAGGACCTGCGCGCCCTGCTCGGCCTGGTCGCCGACGAGCGCAAGGACATCTCGACCAGCTACGGCCTGGTCAGCACCCAATCGGTCGGCGCGATCCAGCGCGCGCTGCTGCGCCTGGAACAGGAAGGCGGCGCGCATTTCTTCGGCGAACCGGCGCTGGAACTCAACGACCTAATGCGCACCACCAGCGATGGCCGCGGCGTCATCAACATCCTCGCCGCCGACTCGCTGATCCTCAAGCCGCGCCTGTATTCGAGCTTCCTGCTGTGGCTGCTGTCGGAGCTGTTCGAACAACTGCCGGAAGTCGGCGACCTCGACCGGCCGAAGCTGGTATTCGTGTTCGACGAAGCGCACCTGCTGTTCGACGATGCGCCGCCGGCGCTGCAGCAGCGGGTCGAACAGGTCGTGCGCATCATCCGCTCCAAGGGCGTGGGCGTGTACTTCTGCTCGCAGTTTCCCGACGACATCCCGGACAACATCCTCGGCCAGCTCGGCAATCGCGTGCAGCATGCGTTGCGCGCGTTCACTCCGCGCGACCAGAAGGCGGTCAAGACCGCTGCCGAAACCTTCGTGCCCAATCCGGCGCTGAAAGTCGCCGAGGTGATCTCCCAGCTCGGCACCGGCGAGGCGCTGGTCTCGACCCTGCAGGACAAAGGCGTGCCGATGCCGGTCGAACGCACCTTGGTGGCGCCGCCGCGCTGCCGCATGGGCGCGATCACCGAGGCCGAGCGCGCGCAGTTGCGTGCCGGCAGCCCGATCGGGCCGAAGTACGACCAGTCGGTCGACCGCGAATCGGCCGCCGAGATGCTGGCCAAGCGCGCCGAGACCGCCGCCGTGCAGGCCGACGCGCCCGCGGCCAAGACCCGCGAACAGGACGACCAGGAAGAAGGCGGCATCGGCCAGTCGATCAAGGACGCGGTGTTCGGCACCAAGCGTCGCCAGGGCATGGTCGAGACCATGGCCAAGCAGACCGCGCGCACGGTCGGCAACCAGATCGGCCGGCAGATCCTGCGCGGCCTGCTCGGCGGCATCTTCGGCGGCAAGCGCTAGCCCGCACGCAGACCCCGCCGCGGCCGCGTTGCGCGGCCGCCCGGGCAGTCTGCCCCTGTTGCTTCAGTCTTCGCAGTACCCGCAGTTTCCGTCCATCGATCGTTTCCATCATCAATCCGGAGTCGCTCATGACCAAGCAATCGCTCGCTCTCGCCTGCCTCGCCGCGCTCGCCCTGAGCGCCTGCAACAAGCCGACCGAAGGGACATCTGCTCCCGCCGAAACTCCCAAGACCGCGGAAGCCGCTCCCGTCGCCGCTCTTGAACCGGCCCCGGCCGAAGCGCCCAAGGCCGGCTTCGATGTCGCCGCCTTCGCCGGCAGCTTCAGCGGCACCCTGCCCTGCGCCGACTGCGCCGGCATCGACACCAAGGTCGAGTTCAAGGCCGACGGCACCTATGCCATCGACGAGAGCTACCAGGGCAAGAAGGACGGCAACGCCAAGGGCGACGGCACCTGGACCGCCGAGGAAGAAGGCAAGCGCCTGCGCCTGGACCCGAACAGCAAGAGCGACCAGGACCGCCTGTTCGAAGTCGTCTCCAACGAGGAGATCCGTCTGCTCGACCAGGAAGGCAAGGCGATCGACTCGCAGCTCAACTACACCCTCAAGCGCGTCGGCGCGGCGCAGTAAGCGAGCGCCCATGGCCCGCTGGCGCCCTCCTGCCGAACACAGCACCGCGCTGATCACGCGCGAGGGCCACGCGCGCCTCAAGCACGAACTCGACGACCTGTGGCGGGTGCGCCGGCCGGAAGTCGTCAAAGCCCTGGCCGCCGCGGCGGCCGAGGGCGACCGTTCGGAAAACGCCGAATACATCTACCGCAAGAAGCAGCTCGGCGAAATCGACCGGCGCGTGCGCTACCTCAGCAAGCGCCTGCCTTTGCTGCACGTGATCGAGTCCACGCCGAGCGACCCGCGCTCGGTGTTCTTCGGCGCTTGGGTCGAGGTCGAGAACATCGCCAACGGCGAGCTAGCGCGTTATCGCATCGTCGGCCCGGACGAGACCGACGCCAGGCTCGGCCACATCAGCATCGACTCGCCGCTGGCGCGGGCCATGCTCAAGCGCCGCGTCGACGACGAATTCGAGGCGATGCTGCCGGCCGGCCCGCAGCGCTTCGCCATCGTCGAAGTGCAGTACGGCGCCCCGCCCGCGGGGTGAGCCGCGGCGGCCGCCGGGCGGATGCGCCGGCCCCCGGGCTTACAGGGCTTCGAGCAGCGAATCCGGGGTCGGCGTGGTCTCCATGTACAGCGGCGGGCTGGGTTTCTTCTCGCGCTTGGCCGGCGCGTAATCGATGGCCTGATCGCCCTGCCCCGAGTCGTTGACCTCGCCGCGCTCGACGATGCGGTCGCCGGTCAGCAGGTTCCAACTCAATTTGACCGTGCCGTGGCTGTTGGTGCGGCTGTAGTTCTGCGCGTCCAGGCCGATCAGGCGCATGCGCTCGGCCTTGGAATCGTAACGATAGCGATAGGTCGACTGGGTCGCGGTGGTGCCGCCGGTCAGGTCCTCGATCACCAGCACGCCCTTGCGGATCGACAGGTCGGCGTCGCCGAGCGGGTATGGATCGAGTTGCAGGGTGCCGACCGGCTGGTGGCCGAAATCGACTTCGCTGCGGTAGGCCAGCCACACCGTCAGGCTGCGTCGGTCTTCGCCGCGACCGACCAGGACCGTGTCGATGTCGCCGTCGCCGTTGAGGACGCCGTCGATGCGCTTCTCCAGGCGGGTGCCGCCGTCGAGCATGCCGGCGACCTGCTCGGCGCTCATCGCCGGGATCGGCCCGGATTGGGCCATCGCCGGCGCAGCGCCCAGCCATGCCGCTGCGAACAGGCACAGGATCGGTTTCATCGCGTTCTCCCCCGGCCGGCGCAGGTCGGCGCCCGACCGTTCGCGCCCAGCGACTCGTCTGACGCGCAATCTAACCCGTCCAGGCCACGGCGGTGGCGGCTCGCGATCCGCCGGCCGCGATGCGGGCGTCCGAAACGACGACGGCCCTCGCCGGGGCGAGGGCCGTCGCTGCGACAGCGTGCTGCGGGGTCGATGCGACAGGCCGGTGCGCCGGCCCTGCCCTCAGCCACGCGACTGCCTGCGCAGGCCGAAGAACTGGAGCTCGGCGAAGATCGCCACCACCGCCGCCTGCGCCAGCACGTAGGCGGTGCCCAGCGTGTTCGGCGCGATCGCACCTTCGACCAGGACCAAAATCGAGGCCGCGACCCAGGCCAGGTTGACCCCGATCACCGTCCACGCCATCGTCGGCGAGACCGCCTTGCGGGTCAGCAGCCAGCCGAGAAAGGCGGTCCACACGAACAGGATCATGCCGCTGCGCTGCAACCACCCGGCATCGATCGCGAGCAGGTCGGACAGCGGCCCGGCGGCGGCCAGTTGCAAGGCGCCGGCGGCGCCGGACACCACGGCGTCGGCGACCAGCGCACGACGCAACAGGGAAGAAGGACGGACTTGAGCGGCGATGGCCATGGTCGACTCCTGAGGCTTGCGATTGAAGGGGCTTGCGGTTGAAGGCGGTGTGGATCTCGGAAGCCATCACACCGCCGTAGCCGACGCAGGTCGATTACCTGCCAGGTAATGCCTCCGGCCGACGCCTCGGGCTATCGTGAGCGCATGAACGATCTCCGCCCCGTGGGCGAGCTGCTGCGCAACTGGCGCCAGCGTCGCCGTCTGACCCAGTTCGACCTGGCCGAAATGGCCGAGGTCTCGACCCGCCACGTCAGCTTCATCGAGACCGGGCGCTCGCTGCCGAGCCGCGCCTTGCTGCTGCGCCTGGCCGACCGCCTCGACGTGCCGCTGCGCGAAAGGAACCAGTTGATGACCGCCGCCGGTCTCGCGCCGATGTACGCCGAGCGCTCGCTCGACGACCCCGCCCTGCGCGAAGCCCATGCCGCGATCGAAATGGTGCTGTACGGGCACGAGCCGCATCCGGCGCTGGCGGTCGACCGGCACTGGAACCTGGTCATGCACAACCGAGCGGTCGCGCCGCTGCTGGCCGGCATTCCCGACTTCCTGCTGGCCCGGCCGTCGAACGTGCTGCGGGTCAGCCTGCACCCCGAAGGCCTGGCGCCGCGCATCATCAACCTGGGCGAATGGCGCGCGCACCTGCTGCACCGCCTGCGCCATCTGGCCGACACCACCCGCGATCCGGTCCTGTCGACGCTGTACGACGAGCTCGTCGCCTATCCCTGCGACGATCCTTACGACGAAACCGAGCTGACCGCCGCCGCGCACGTCGCGGTGCCGTTCCGCGTGCGCAGCGAGTTCGGCGACTTGGCCTTCATCAGCACCATCACCGTGTTCGGCACCCCGCTCGAAGTAACGCTGTCGGAACTGGCGATCGAGTCGTTCTTCCCCGCCGACGCCGCCACCGCCAAGGCGATGCGCGCGTTCGGCGCCAGCCTGGAACCGGCGCAGTCGGCCGGGCACTGATCGCCGGCGCGCGGCCAGAGCCGGTCGGCGCGCCGGCTTAATTATACCAAACGGTTGACAATCGGCTCCGGCGGGCGGATATTCAACCACATGGTTGACTATCGCTCCGAACGGCTCGACGCCGTATTCCACGCTCTCGCCGATCCGACCCGGCGGGCGATGCTGCATCGCCTGGCCGAGCGCGAGCACAGCGTCGGCGAACTCGCCGAGCCCTATCGAATGACCCTGGCCGCGGCGTCCAAGCACATCAAGGCGCTGGAACGCGCCGGCCTGGTCCAGCGCACCGTGCTCGGCCGCACTCACGTCTGCCGCCTCGACGCCGGGCCGCTGCACGGTGGCTTCGAGTGGCTGCGCCACTACGAACGCTACTGGACTCAGCGCCTGGACGACCTCGAAGCCCTGCTGCGCGCCGAGGACGAGGCGCAGGCGCGCAAGCCGGCCCCATCGAAACGATCTGCGCCGCAGGCGAAGCCGCCCGCCGCCAAGAAAGCCGCCGCCCCGCGGCGCAAACCCCGCGCCTGAGCGCGCATCACCCTGGCCGCGTCCGCGGCCTCAGGAGACCGCCATGAATCTGTCCGCGACTCACGACGACTACGGCACCGTCACCGCAGCCGACACGGTGCGCATAGAACGCCTGCTGCCCGGCCCGATCGAGCGGGTCTGGGTCTACCTGACCGAGCCCGAACAACGCCGCCGCTGGCTCGCCGCCGGGGCCATGGAGCTGCGCCTGGGCGGTTCGGTCGAGCTGATCTTCGACAACAACCGGCTGACCCGCGACGACGACCCGCCGCCGGCGAAATACGCCCAGTACGGCGGCGAGCACCGCCAACACGGCCGCATCACCGCGATCGACCCGCCACGCCTGCTCAGCTATACCTGGAGCGACACACCGCCGTCGGAAGTGCGCTTCGAGCTCAGCGAGGAAGGCGATCGGGTGCGCTTGGTGGTGACCCACAGCCGCCTGGCCGATCGCGCCATGATGGTCAGCGTCGCCGGCGGCTGGCATACCCACCTGAGCATCCTGACCGCCTTGCTGTCGGGCGAACAACCGCAGGGCTTCTGGCGCACCCATACCCGGGTCGAGGCCGAGTACGAACGGCGCATTCCCGCGGCTTGAGCGGACGGCGCCGCACCGGGTTCGCCGACAGCGGCTAAGCTTGGCGTCCTGTCGGCGATAACCCAGAGGTCGCGCGTGTCCATCGGTCGTTCCACATCCTCGTCCGCGAACGTCGTTCCGTCGCGCCTGCGCCGCTGCCTGCGCGCCCTGCCCCTGGCTCTGGCCCTGCTCTCGACCGTGGTCGCGGTAAGCGCCTGCCGCAAGCCGGCGGCGCAGGAAGAAGCCGCGGCGCCGAAGGTCTTCAGCGGCCGCATCGCCCAGTTCCAGGCCATCGACGAGCGCGTCGGCACCGGCGAAGTCGCCCAGTCCGGCCAGCAGGTGATCGTCCACTACACCGGCTGGCTGTACGACGAAAAGGCCGCCGACAAACACGGCAGCAAGTTCGACAGCTCGCTCGATCGCGGCAAGCCCTTCGACTTCCTGCTCGGCGCCGGCCGCGTGATCCGCGGCTGGGACGACGGTGTCGCCGGCATGCGCGAGGGCGGCAAGCGCATCCTGATGGTGCCGCCGGAGATGGGCTACGGCCGCGAAGGCGCCGGCGGCGGAGTGATTCCGCCGGATGCGTCGCTGGTGTTCGAGGTGGAGTTGTTGCGGGTGGAGAAGCGCTGACGCGCATGGCGCTCGGTCCTCGGCGATTGCGTTTGGCACGTGAGCGTGCCGCTGCGAGCCTGTCCTCTGTAGGAGCGGCGTGAGCCGCGACAGGGGACGCGCAAAGATAACGAGGCCGTCGTCGTTCATCGCAGCGGCGCGCCCTCGCCGGAGTAGAAGCGGCGCAAGCCGCGACATCGCTGCGGCGATCTCGCGGCGCTTCTCTCGCTCAATAGATCAAGATCAAGATCAAACCCAAAGCTTCCGCCACTAAAGCGGCGGGTTACTTTCTTTTGTCATAAGCAACAAAAGAAAGATAACCAAAGAAAAATGCTTTGTTCTGAATCAAGGGCCCGCACGAGCGATGCCGATGCGGTGCTTTTTCATACGGGACATCCCTGTCCCGATGAAAAACGGCCTGCATCCATGCAGGCCGCCCTTCGGGTCTTCTCTTGCCTTCGCGAGTGCGAGACGGCGCACAGCCGAAGCAAAGGCCGCAGTCGCATACAGCTGACGCGCAGCGACGCCCTCCCCTGTAGGAGCGGCGTAAGCCGCGACAGGGACGCGCAAAGATAACGAGGCCGTCGTCGTTCATCGCAGCGGCGTGCTCTCGCAGGGTAGGAGCGGCGCAAGCCGCGACATCGCTGTGGCAGTCTTGCGGCGCTTCTGTCTTTCAATAGATCAAGATCAAGATCAAACCCAAAGCTTCCGCCGCTGAAGCGGCGGGTTACTTTCTTTTGTCTAAAGCAACAAAAGAAAGGTAACCAAAGAAAAATGCTTTGTTCTGAATCAAGGGCCCGCACGAGCGGTGCCGATGCGGTGCTTTTTCATACGGGACATCCCTGTCCCGATGAAAAACGGCCTGCATCCATGCAGGCCGCCCTCCGGGTCTTCTTTGGCCGTCGCGAGTGCGAGACGGCGCACAGCCGAAGCAAAGGCCGCAGTCGCATACAGCTGACGCGCAGCGACGCCCTCCCCTGTAGGAGCGGCGTAAGCCGCGACAGGGACGCGCAGAGATGACGAGGCTGTCGTCGTTCATCGCAGCGGCGCGCCCTCGCAGGGTAGGAGCGGCGCAAGCCGCGACCGCGAGTTTGCGGCTGCCGGCGCAGGCGATCGGAATTGCGCAGTCGCGACCGTCGCTCCTGCCCCGGGCAGTACACCTACAGCGACTTGCATACCCCCGCGGCAATCTCGAACGAACGCAAGCGCGCCGCGTGCTCGTAGATGTTCGCGGTCAGCATCAGCTCGTCCGGGCGATGGCGTTCGATGAAGGCGGCGATGCCGGCGCGCACTTCGGCCTCGTCGCCGACCACGGCGCAGGCCAGGGCCTGGGCGACGCCGGCTTTTTCGAGTGGGGTCCAGAAGGTTTCGATGTCGTCGATCGGCGGCGGAATCAGGCCCGGGCGACCACGGCGCAGGTTGACGAAGGCCTGCTGCTGGGTGGTGAACAAGCGCCTCGCCGCGGCGCTGTCGTCGGCGGCGACCACGTTGAGGGCCAGCATCGCATGCGGGCGCTGCAGCCGCGCCGACGGCTGGAAGTCGCGGCGGTACAGGTTCAGGGCTTCGTCCATCGCATCGGGGGCGAAATGCGAGGCGAACGCGAACGGCAGACCCAGGGCAGCCGACAGGCGCGCGCTGAACAGGCTCGATCCCAGCAGCCACACCGGCACCTCGAGGCCGGCGCCCGGCACGGCGCGCACCGCCTGTCCGGGCTGCACCGGTTCGAAGTAATGCAGCAGTTCGCTGACGTCCTGCGGGAAGCTGTCGGCGCCGTCGTAATAACGGCGCAGGGCGCGCGCGGTCGCGTGGTCGGTGCCGGGCGCGCGTCCCAGGCCGAGGTCGATGCGGTCCGGGTACAGCGAGGCCAGGGTGCCGAACTGCTCGGCGACCTGCAGCGGCGCGTGGTTCGGCAGCATGATGCCGCCGGCGCCGACGCGGATGGTCGAGGTGCCGCCGGCGATGTAGCCGATCAGCACCGCGGTCGCGGCGCTGGCGATGCCGGGCATGTTGTGGTGTTCGGCGAGCCAGTAGCGGCGATAGCCCAGGCGTTCGGCATGACGGGCCAGTTCGAGGCTGTTGGCGAAGGCCTGGCGGGTGTCGCTGCCTTCGGTGACGGGCGCCAGATCGAGTACGGAAAACGGCAGCATGCGGTCGCGCTCGCAACTAGGAGTCTTTCCAGATGGGGGCGCGACGAAGGGAATTCAGCGTCGTTCGAACGCACTCGGGTGCGACGCTGTGTTGCGGATCGCGAGGCGATGCCCGGCCCGTCGGCACGCAGCCCACCCTGGCCTGCCGGAACCCGCCACGCCTGCAGGCGACGGCGCCCTCCCCGCGCACGGGGGAGGACCGAGAAACCTCAGAACAAATCGAAGCGCAGCCCCTCGCGCTCGTTGTCCCAGATCGTGCTGACCACCCACCAGCGCCCACGTTCGTGGCAGAGCTGGATGCTGTTGGCGCCGCGCTTGAGCACGGTCGGCGAGTCCGCCGTCGGCCGAGCCTCGTATTTGCTCCAGACGTGGGCGATCTGGCCGAAGCGTTCGACGCGCTGTTCGGTCTCGACCTCGTGGAAGTCGTTGGCGGCGAAGAACGGTTCCACGTCCGCGATGTAGCTGTCGACATCGAACACCGCCGCGCGGGTCGAGCCGTCGGCCTCGACCACGGTACGCAGGCTCAGCGCGCGCGGGTGTTGCAGGTAACGAAAGCGGGCCCAGTCGCGCGGCGCGCCGGCCGGGCCGGAAATGCAGGCGTATACGGCGCGGATCAGGCGGCCGATGTCCTGGGCGTCGTGCTGCCACTCGGCGGGTACGGCGTCGGTACGGTCGTTCATGGCGGATCGGTTCCTGGCGACGGGGGACGAAAAGACGGCGCAGCCGGGCTACCAGGGCACCGGCCAACCGGCGAGCGGCGCGATCAGGTAATACAGCCCGGCCAGCACCAGCAGCCACATCGCCGACTTCAGCAGGAAGCCGACCAGCTTGAAGGCCAGGTACAGCCCCAGCGCCACCATCACGATCGCCACGATGTCCATCCGAACTCCTGCGCTGCAAACGGCCTCGAGCTTAAGCGCTCGCCGGCGAGGCGACCAAGTGCCGGGGGGACCGCCTCGTCTCCTTGTTGCGAGGTCCCCGCGAAGACTCCCACCCGACGGCCGTACCCACGGCGTTAAAAAATCCTTAGGATTCCGACGAACGGCAGGAACGTTTTTCTAACATTCCGGTCTAGGCCATCGATCGATCACGCAGCCGCGCGCGCAAGCGCCCGGCGCGGTCGGGAAAGGGACGAACACGGGGACCGGCCAGGCAACGGATCGCACTGGCCCGGCACTAGCCACAGCACCACGGATTGGAACACCCGCAATGCAAAACACCGACTCGCCGTCGCAACCGGCTCCCCACGCGGAGGCTGGCGATGCCGGCCGTCCTTCGCCCTGGACGCGGGCCACGCGCTCGCTGTTCGGCCAGATCGACTGGGTCCCGCCGGTCTGGCTCGCCGCCCTGCTCGCCCGCGTGCGGCAACGGCCGGCGCTGTACCTCGGCAGCCTGCTCGGCCTGCTCGCGGTCGCCACGCTCGGCCACTGGCTCGTCACCCGGCCGAAGCCGGTCGTGCCCGGCGCGCTCGGAGTCGAGGTCCATAGCCCGGCCTTGACCGATTACACGCGCGCGCCGGCCGAGGTCGACAGTCTGCGCCTGACCTTTTCCGACACCGCCGCGCCGATCAAGCAAGTCGGCATGGCACCGGCCGGGGTGACCATGACCCCCGAACTCAAGGGCGCCTGGCGCTGGGAAGATCACAAGACCCTGGTGTTCAAGCCCTCGGCCGACTGGCCGGTCAAGACCCGCTACACGGTCGAACTCGATCCCAAGCTCAGCCTGGCGCCGAAGGTGCGGCTGCAGGAGTACCGGTTCGAATTCGAGACTGCGCCGTTCTACGCGCAGATCGCCAACAGCGAGTTCTACCAGGACCCGCAGGACCCGACGCTCAAGAAAGGCGTGTACGAGCTCAAGTTCTCGCATCCGGTCGACGCCGCCCAGCTCGAACGCCGCATCGCCCTCACCCTCGCCGACGGCGCCGGCACCGCCCTGGCCGCGCCCAAGTACACGGTCAACTACGACGAGAAGGGCCGGCTCAAGGCCTGGATCCACTCGCAGCCCCTGACCCTGCCGGAGAACGGCGGCAAGCTCAAACTCGAAATCGCCGCCGGCATCGTCAGCACCCTCGGCGGCAAAGGCACCGCCAAGCCGCTCGGCGCCACCGTCGCCCTGCCTTCGCTGTACAGCGTCGAGGTCAGCGACGTCGCCGCGGTCCTGGTCGAGAACGAACGCTTCGAGCCCGAACAGGCGCTGGTGCTGACCTTCAACAACGCCATGCGCGACCGCGACGTCGCCGGCGCCGTGCGCGCCTGGCTGCTGCCGGTCAAGGATCCGCGCCGGCCCGCCGCGCAACAGAGCGGCGCCTATACCTGGAGCCGCGACGATGTCGACGAGGCGGTGCTCAAGGCCGCCACGCCGTTGCCGCTGAGCGCGGTGCCGACCGAGCGCGAGTACGTCGAGACCCACAGCTTCAAGTTCCAGGCGCCGCCCGGCCGCCGCATCTACCTGCGCGTCGACAAAGGCCTCAAGGCGTTCGGCGGTTTCATGCTCGGCGCCAACCACCGCGCGGTCGAGACCGTGCCCGACTACCCGAAGCTGCTGCGCTTCGTCGGCGAAGGCGCGCTGCTGTCGCTGCGCGGCGAGCGCCGGATCAGTCTGGTCTCGCGCAACGTCGCCGGCGCGCGCCTGGAAATCGCCCGGGTCCTGCCCGAGCAGATCCAGCACCTGGTCTTCAACAACGAGGGCAGCTATGCCAAGCCCAGCTTCTACAACCTGTCCGCCGACAGCCTGGTCGAGCGCGAGGAAAAACGCCTGACCCTGCCGGCCGCCGACCCGGCCAAAGCTCATTACGAAGGCGTCGACCTCGGCCAATACCTCAAGCCCGGCCGTCGCGGCGTGTTCCTGCTCAGCCTGCGCACCCTCGAGGACGACGACAGGAAGCGCAGCGCCGAGGAAACCCTGGCCGAGGAAGCCGGCAGCGAAGAAGACAGCCGCCTGGTGGTGTTGACCGACCTGGGCATGGCGGTCAAGCAGGCGCTAGACGGCCGCCGCGACGTGTTCGTGCAATCGCTGTCGAACGGCGCGCCGGTCGCCGGCGCGCGCGTGCGCGCGGTCGCTCGCAACGGCGAAACCCTGGTCGAGGCGCAGACCGACGCCAGCGGCCGCGCCCAGTTGCCTTCGCTGAAAGGCTTCAAGCGCGAAAAGCAGCCGGCGATGCTGACCGTGAGCCAGGGCGAGGATTACTCGTTCCTGCCGATCGGCGACCGCGACCGCGCCCTGGACTATTCGCGTTTCGATATCGGCGGCGAGCCCAACGACCTGGAGGCCGGCGCGCTCAACGCCTACCTGTTCTCCGACCGCGGCCTGTACCGTCCCGGCGACACCGTCAACGTCGGCATGATCGTGCGCGCCGCCGACTGGAAGCGCGCGCTGACCGGCCTGCCGCTGGAATGGGAGTTCACCGACCCGCGCGGCACCGTCGCCAAGCGCGAGCGGCTCAAGCTCAGCGCCAGCGGTTTCGAGAGCGCCAGCTTCGCCCCGGGCGACAACGCGCCGAGCGGCACCTGGCAGGTGCAGTTGTTCCTGCTCGGCCGCGACGACCAGCGCACCACGATCGGCTCGACCTCGGTGCAGGTGCGCGAGTTCGCCCCCGACATCATGCGGGTCAAGGCGAGGCTGTCGGCCGAGAACGCCAACGGCTGGATCAAGCCCGAGCAGCTGTCGGCGCAGGTCGACGCCGAGAACCTGTTCGGCACGCCCGCGCAGCAGCGCCGGGTCGAAGGCACCATGGTGCTGCGCCCGGCCTTCCCGAGCTTCCCGGCCTATCCTGGCTACCAGTTCTTCGACCCGCAGCGCGCCAAGGAAGGCTACGACGAATCGCTCAGCGACCAGACCACCAACGCCGAAGGCCGCGCCGAATTCAAGCTCGACCTGACCAAGTACGAGCGTGCGACCTATCAGCTGAGTTTCCTCGCCCGCGCCTACGAGCCCGGCAGCGGCCGCAACGTCGCCGCGCAAACCAGCGCCCTGGTGTCGAGCAACGATCATCTGCTCGGGATCAAGTCGCAGGACGACCTGAACTACATCAAGCGCGGCGCCAAGCGCACCCTGCAGTTGCTCGCCATCGGCCAGGACGGCAAGCCCAAGACCGTCGCCGGCCTGCGCGCGGTGGTGGTCGAGAAGCGCTATGTGTCGGTGCTGACCAAGCAGGACTCCGGCCTTTACCGCTACGTCTCGCACGAACGTCGCTTCGACCGTCGCGACCAGGCGCTGACTCTTGCGGGCGGCCGCGAGAACGTAGCGCTGAGCGCCGACCAGCCTGGCGATTTCGTGCTCGAAGTGCGCGCCGCCGACGGCAAGGTGCTCAACCAGGTCGGCTACCGGATCGCCGGCGCCGCCAACCTGTCGCGCTCGCTCGAACGCAATGCCGAGCTGAGCCTGAATCTGTCCAAGCCCAGCTACAAGCCCGGGGAGACCATCGAGATCAGCGTGCGCGCGCCGTACGCCGGCAGCGGCCTGATCACCCTGGAACGCGACCGCGTCTACGCCCATGCCTGGTTCCGCGCCGACAGCAACGCCAGCGTGCAGAAGATCGTCGTGCCGGCCGATTTCGAGGGTAACGGCTACGTCAACGTGCAGTTCCTGCGCGACCCGAATTCCGACGAGATCTACATGAGCCCGCTGTCCTACGGCGTGGCGCCGTTCGCGGTCGACCGCAACGCGCGCACCCAGCCGCTCAAGGTCGGCCTGCCGCGGGTGACCAAGCCGGGCACGCCGATGACCGCCGACGTGGTCACCCAGGGCAAGGCGCGGGTGGTCCTGTTCGCGGTCGACGAAGGCATCCTGCAGGTCGCGCGCTACCGCGTCGGCGACCCGCTCGATCACTTCTTCCGCAAGAAGATGCTGCAAGTCGACACCGCACAGATCCTCGACCTGTTGCTGCCCGAGTTCAGCCGCATCGCCGGCCAGGCCGCGCCGGGCGGCGACGGCGAAGGCGGCATGGCCAAGCATCTCAATCCGTTCAAGCGCAAATCGGAGAAACCGGCGGTGTGGTGGTCGGGCATCGTCGACGTCGACGGCCAGCATCAGTTCAAGTTCACCCTGCCCGATCATTTCAACGGCCAGGTGCGGGTGGTCGCGGTCGCGGTGACGCCGGAACGGGTCGGCGTGTTCCAGACCGAGGCGCTGGTGCGCGGCGACTTCGTGTTGACCCCGACCGTGCCGACCCATGTCGCCCCCGGCGACGAATTCGACCTCCCGGTCGGCGTCGCCAACACCATCGAAGGCGCCCAGGCGGCGGCCAAGGTCGCGGTCGCGCTGCAACTGCCGCCGTCGCTGACCCTGGTCGGCGCGGCGCCGGCCCCGGTGTCGATCGCCCCGCGCGGCGAAACCACGGTGCGCTTCCGCGTGCGCGCCGGCCACGTCCTCGGCGCGATGCCGGTGGCGATCCAGGCCAGCTCGGGCGCGTTCAGGGCGCAACGGCGGATCGAGCTGTCGCTGCGCCCGGCCGTGGTCGCGCGCCAGGACCTGATCGCCGGACGCGCCACCCAGCGCACCGTCATCCAACCCCTGCGCAAAATGTACGACCAACGCGCAACCCGCCAGCTGTCGGCCTCGGTCTCGCCGCTGGTCGCGCTCGACGGGCTGACCGCCTACCTCGGCGATTACCCGCACCAGTGCACCGAGCAATTGCTGAGCGGCGCGTTCCCGGCGCTGGTCCTGCGGTCGCATCCTGAGCTCGGCAAGGTGGTCGGCCCGGGCGCGGGCCAACCGAAGCAGAACATCGTCGACGTGCTGCGTTCGCGCCAGAACAGCGAAGGCGGCCTGGGCGCGTGGACGGCGACGCCGGAGGCCGACGCCTTCGTCACCGCTTACGCCGCGCTGTACCTGATCGAAGCGCGCGAGCGCGGCCAGCCGATTCCGGACGACCTGTTGAAGTCGCTCAACGGCTATCTCGAATCCCTGGCCGCCGACCGCTCCGGCAACGACCTGGCGACCCTGCGCAGCCGCGCCTTCGCGGTATACCTGCTGGTGCGCCAGGGCCGCACCGCCAGCAACCTGCTCAGCTCGGTGCACGAGCAGATCAAGCGCGACCAGCCCAAGACCTGGGAGAACGACAGCGCCGGCCTGCTGATCGCGGCGAGCTATCAGTTGCTGCAACAAGACAAGGCGGCGCGCCCGCTCGCGGTCAAGGCCTTCGCCCGCGCCAACCGCAACGCGGCCGCGGCGCCGCGCGCCTACTCGCACTACTACGACGGCGGCATCGAACAGGCCTGGACGATGTACCTGCTCAACCGCCACTTCGCCGCGCTGGCCAAGGACCAGCTCAAGCCGGCGGCGCTGGAACGACTGCTCGATCCGTTGCGCAACAACAGCTACAACACCTTGTCCTCGGCCCTGACCGTGCTGGCGATGGACGCCTACGCCCGCGCGCAACCGGCGCAAGCCGCGCCGGTGCTGGAAGCGGCCGGCAAGGACGGCAAGTCGCGCCGCATCGGCGACGCCCAGGGTCTGATCGCCCGGGGCGCCTTCGCCGGCGGCGACCTGCGCCTGTGGGTGGCGCCGGCCGGCCCGACCCCGGCCTGGTACCTGGTCAACCAGAGCGGCTACGACCGCGCGGCGCCGAAGGCGGTGCAGGACCGCGGCCTGGAAGTGGTGCGCGACTACCTCGATGCCGCCGGCAAACCGGTGACCGCGCTCAAGCAGGGCCAGGAAATCACCGTGCGCCTGCGCCTGCGTGCGCTCGGCGCGCCGGGCCGCGACAGCATCGCCATCGTCGACCTGCTCCCGGGCGGGTTCGAACCGGTGATGCAGTACGCCGCCGCGGCCGTCGCCGAGCCTGCGGCCGGCGACGACAGCGAAGGCTGCGACGAGGGTTGCGAGGACGGCGGCGAGGAAGACGCCCAGCCTTCGCGCGACGGCGGCGAGCAGAACGCGGCACCGCGACAGACCCTGGCCCTGCCCAACTCCAGCTTCACCCCGGAGCACGTCGAACAACGCGAAGACCGCATCGTGCTGTACGGCAGCGTCGGCTCGGAGGTGGTCGAGTTCCGCTACGCGATGCGCGCCAACAACACCGGCAAGTTCGTGGTGCCGCCGGTGTACGCCGAGTCGATGTACGAGCGCTCGGTGTACGCGCAAGGCGGCCCCGCCGGCCGACTGCAGGTCGACGCGCCGAAGCCATGAAGGTTTCGTCGGGCGAGGCAGGGAAGATCCACCCGCGGGGCGAGACGGGATTCATGCGACTACGAGGCGAGACAGAAAGCATGCGACGGCCGTGGTGGATGCTGCTGCTGAGCCTCACCGCCGTCATTGCGGTATTGGTCGCTGTGCGCTTTTGGCCGCGGCCGTCGCTGTCGGAGGCTGTGCCGCTGTCGACGGTGGTCCGCGACCGCGAGGGCCGCCTGTTGCGGCTGACCCTCGCGAGCGACCAGCGTTACCGGCTGTGGGTGCCGCTGTCGCAGGTCTCGCCGCAGTTGGTCGAAGCGGTAATGCTGCAGGAAGACGCCTGGTTCCGCTGGCACCGCGGCGTCAACCCGGTCAGCCTGGCGCGCGGCGCCTGGTCGACCTACGCCAGCGGCGAGGCGCGCATCGGCGGCTCCACCCTGACCATGCAGCTCGCGCGCCTGCGCTGGCGCCTGCAGACCCGCGACGTGCGCGGCAAGCTGGTGCAGATCGCGCGCGCGCTGCAACTGGAGCTGTATTACTCGAAAGACGAAATCCTCGAGGCCTATCTCAACCTGGCCCCGTACGGCGGCAACATCGAAGGCGTCGGCGCGGCCAGCCTGATCTATTACCGCAAACCGTCCGACCGCCTGACCCTGCCCGAGTCGCTGGCGCTGGCGGTGTTGCCGCAAGCGCCGTCGCGGCGCGGCCGCCTGAGCGCGCGCGACGACGACGCCCACTACATCGGCAGCGGTCTGGAAGCGGCGCGTGCACGGTTGTATGCGCGCTGGCGCGAGCGTCATCCCGAGGACCCCGCCGAGGACGCGCTGCTGAACCTGCCGCTGCGCCTGCACAGCGCGCGCGAGCTGCCGTTCCGCGCCCCGCACCTGGTCGACCGAGTGCTGGCCGAACGCGCCTGGCATCCGCACGACGGCCCCGAGCTCAAGACCACCCTCGACACCCGCCTGCAGCGCCTGCTCGAAGAGCGCGTGCGCAACCATCTGCAGCGCGAACGCAGCCGCGGCCTGCGCAACGCCAGCGCGATCCTGATCGACACCCGCGACATGGGCGTGCGCGCCCTGGTCGGTTCGGCGGATTACTTCGACGCCGGCATCCAGGGCCAGGTCAACGGTACCGATGCCAAGCGTTCTCCCGGCTCCACCCTCAAGCCCTTCATCTACGCGCTCGCGCTCGACCAGGGCGTGTTGCACCCGGCCAGCGTGCTGCGCGACGTGCCGAGCGCGTTCGGGCCGTACACGCCGGAAAACTTCGACGGCCGCTTCATGGGCCCGGTGACCGCGACCGAGGCCCTGGTGCGCAGCCGCAACATCCCCGCGGTCGGTGTCGCCGCGCAACTCAGGCAGCCGAGCTTCTACGATTTCCTGCGCCAAGCCGGCGTGCGCGACCTGGCCAGCCAGAATCACTACGGCCTGGCCCTGGTCCTGGGCGGCGGCGAAGTGACGATGGAAGAACTCGCGCGCATGTACGCGATGCTCGGCAACGATGGCCGTCTGCGCGCGCTGCGCTGGCGCGAACACGACCCGCAGGAAGAAGGCGCGCGCCTGCTCAGTGCCGAGGCCGCCTTCGTCACCCGCGACATGCTGCTGCACAACCCGCGCCCCGATGCCGGCTCGCAGTCGGCCTCGCGGCCCCTGCCGGTGGCGTGGAAGACCGGCACCTCGTGGGCGTTTCGCGACGCCTGGAGCGCCGGCCTGGTCGGGCCTTACGTGCTGGTGGTGTGGCTGGGCAATTTCGACGGCTCCAGCAACCCCGCCCTGGTCGGCGTCGAAGCCGCCGCGCCGCTGTTCTTCGACATCGTCGACGGCCTGCAGGCGGCGCGGGTCGATCTGGCCGAGCCGGTGCGGCAGTGGCCCTTGAACCTCAAGCGTGTCGAGGTCTGCCGCGCCAGCGGCGATCTGCCCAATGCTTGGTGCCCACAGCGCGGCACGACCTGGTTCATCCCCGGCAAGTCGCCGATCCGGATCAGCACCGTGCACCGCGCCCTCGCCATCGACATCGCCAGCGGCCGGCCGGCCTGCGGGCCGTTCGACCCGCGCACGATGCGCCAGGAGGTCTTCGAGTTCTGGCCGTCCGACCTGGCGCGGGTATTCGTCCAGGCCGGCATTCCGCGCCGGCGCCCGCCGCCGGGACACGACTGCGCAGGTTCGCAGGACTGGCTGGGCTCGCCGCCGAGCATCACCTCGCCGTATCGCGCCACCCGCTACACGATGCGCCTGTCGCATCCCGAGCAAGTCGCTCTGAACCTCGCCGCGACCGTCGATGCCGACGTCTCGCGCCTGTACTGGTTCGTCGGCAACACCTTCCTCGGCAGCGCCGAACCCGGCGCCGCCCTGGCCTGGACGCCGGACCGCACCGGGCATTTCCGCCTGTCGGTGGTCGACGACCACGGCCGCGGCGACGAACGCGAGATCGAGGTCGCGGTGGTGCAATGACGCAGCCCGCGGCGCGACGCTGAACCCCGCCCCGCTCGCCGGCCACGCAGGCTATGGAAAACCGCCCGCGGCGCTTATGGTGAGCGCGTCTTCGCGCAGGCAACCTTCATGTCGCGTCCTAGGTTTCGTTCGCAATCGCTCATAACCTCCTCGCGCCGCTCGATCGCCCTGGCCGCGCTCGGATGGGCCGCCTTCAGCGCTCAGGCATCGCCCGTGCATGCGGACTATCCGGACGACATCGACAAGGTCCGCGGCTGCTGGATCCAGCGCGTCGGACCCGACGGCCCGGCCACCTTGTTCCTGCGGCTGCTGCCCGAACCCGAGCGCAAGGACTGGCTGGTCGGCGCGCTGCACCGCGCCGACGGCGACGACCCCGACCGCCGCCTGCGCCTGCAGTTCGCACGCAGCGGCCACGACGCGGTGTTGGGGCCCAATACGCCGAGCGACGCGGCGGCGACGCCGGACGCCGAGACGGCGCCGGTTCACAGGCCGAACGCGCCCCGACCGCCGCAGTCCGGCACCGCGAAGTCAGGCCCCGCCAAGTCAGGCCAAGCCCAGGTGCCGACAACGCCGATGAACTTCTGGCGCATGGCGGGCCCGTCCCTACCGCCCGCCGGCGCCTCCGAGCAGACCAGCGTCATTTTCTACCGCAATCACGACCAGACCTTCCTGCGCGTGGAAGTCTCGCCCGAGCATCTCAAGCTGAGCCTGGGCGACTTCCATCCGCGGCGCACGAACAGGCCGGAATCGGTGCTGTTCGACGGCCGCCGCGACGGTTGCGACTGAGGCCGCGCTAGCGCCGTTGGCCGCGCCTCACTTCGCCGCGGTGACCCGCCAGACGATGTTGCCGACGTCGTCGCTGACCAACAGAGCGCCGTGTTTGTCCAGGCGCACGTCGACCGGCCGGCCCTGCGCGTTTTCCGCCGCGTCCAGGAAGCCGGTCAATACGTCGACCGGCTGACCGTCAGGCTGGCCGTTGTCGAAAGCGACGTAGATCACCTTGTAGCCACTCTTGGGCTTGCGGTTCCAGGAGCCGTGCTGGCCGACGAACAGACCGTTGGCGAACTGCGCCGGCAGGCTCGTGCCCTGCGAGAAGGCGATGCCGAGCGAGGCGGTATGCGGCCCGAGCGCGTAGTCCGGCACCAAGGCCTTGGCCACCAGTTCGGGTTTCTGCGGTTTCACCCGCACGTCGACGTGCTGGCCGTAATAGCTATAGGGCCAGCCATAGAAGCCGCCGTCGCGCACCGAGGTGATGTAGTCCGGCACGAGGTCGCTGCCGATCTCGTCGCGTTCGTTGACCGCCGTCCACAGCGCGCCCGTCGTCGGCTCCCAGGCCAGGCCGTTGGGATTGCGCAGGCCGGTCGCGAACAAGCGCTTCTTGCCGCTGGCGCGGTCGAGCTCCCAGATCGCGGCGCGGCCTTCCTCCATCGCCATGCCGTTCTCGCCGACGTTGCTGTTGGAACCGACGGTGATGTAGAGCTTGCGGCCGTCGGCACTGGCGATGAGGTTCTTGGTCCAGTGATGATTGATACCGGCCGGCAGGTCGGTGACCTTGACCCCGGCCTGCGCGATCGAGGTCTCGCCCTCGCGATACGGGAACCGCAGCACCGCATCGGCATTGGCGACATAGAAATCCTCGCCGACCAGGGCCATGCCGAACGGCGAATGCAGGCCTTGCAGGAACACACTGCGGAACTCGGCGACGCCGTCGCCGTCGGCATCGCGCAACAGGCTGATGCGGTCGGCGCTGGGCACCGCCGCACCGGCGCGCTTCATCATCCGCGCCGCAACCCAGGCCTTGATGCCCGAAGCCTTCTTGTCCGACGCCGGCGCGTTGCTTTCGGCGACCAACACATCGCCGTTCGGCAGCACATGCAGCCAGCGCGGATGATCGAGCCCGCCGGCGAACGCCGTCACCGCCAGGCCCGGCGCCGCCACCGGCTTGCCGCCGGACGGCCAGCCCACCGCGGGCGCGACGTTGACCGTCGGCAACAAGGTCTTGTTCGGCGCGGGCAGCTGCGGCCGCTGGCCGGTGCCATCAGCGACCTGCAGGGTCGCGGTTTCGCCGCAGGCGGCAAGCGTGATCGCGAGCGAAAGCGCGGTCAGGCATCGCAGTGGACGCATCATGATCTGAACCTCTCGACGAAACCGGCGGTCGAGCCCAGCATGCGCAGGTATTGGTAAAGCGGGCGAGAAGATCGGGGCGCCAACGCGACCGTGTGCGTGAATGCGCTGATCCAATGCCTTTCTGTTGCTGTCGTCCCCTGCGCTTACCTGGAGTCCATAGACTTCAAGATTAGCCGCGGCGAAGCCCTGGATTCCCGCCTGCGCGGAGATGACGAGCCATCAATTGCGGCTCTTCCGATGAGCGCAAGCCGGGTACGAACGGCAAAAGTCGCACCGCGAGCCAGGGCCCACCGCGCTTCACCGGCGGCCAGCTGCGTCCGCAGGCATGCATCCCCGTCCAGACTTCGGTCTTTGCCCAGCCGGCCCGGTCCGTCGCCCGCCATTTCGACACTTCCCCATCCGTCGTCCCCGCGCAGGCGGGGATGCGAAGACTTCAGAGTCATGTCGCGATCCATGAATTCGCGCTCAAGAGGATCGCGAGCCGTGACGCCATCGTCGCGCCATCAGCGCGAACACCATTGCTGTTCGCAGGGCTCGCCGTCGCCATCGCCATCCATTTCCGTATTCGGGCAATGTCGCAGGAAATAGCGGGCCTCGGCGCACGACGTCATTTGCGAACAGTGACTGCGGCCGTCACAGGCGAAGCTCGCAGACGATTCGGTCGACGACCGCAGCGCTGCAGCTTTCGGCACGGATGAGGGCGAATCTTTCACCGATGCCGCGACCGAGGCCCGCATCGGCATCGTCGCCGGTGTCGACGGGCGCGCGGAGTCGAACGCTTCGGACGGCACCGGCGAGGACCGGCTGTAGACGTATCCGCCTACCGCGACGATCGCCGCGATCGCCAGAGCCGCGATGCCAAACCTACTGCGCGCCGGAATGTCTGGGTCGCGACGCCGCGCCGATGCGGCGGGCCGACCTTCGCCGGCCCGCATGATCCGGACGGCCTGGCGGGTGCCGTCGCTCTTCGTGTGAATTTCGAAGGACACCAATTCGTTGAGGCGCGGTCGCACGGCGCCGCGGCCGAATGCGGAGATATGCACGAACAACTCGTCGCCGCCCTGGGCTGGGGCAATGAATCCGAACCCACGCTCATCGTTCCATTTGATCAAGGTGCCGTGCGTGCGCATGCCGATCCTTCGGTCGATCCCGAGCCAGCATCCGTCCGTGGGGCGGCCGAATCAAGGTCCTCTAGGCGCACAACCATGCCATGGGGACTTCTGCCCTCGGGCTGCCAGGCCCGCATGCCCTGCCCGTCTGGCGATATGCCGGCAGCGCCGCAGCCCGCAATGAAGAAGGCCCTGCATCGCGGGACGCCGCGATGCAGGGCCTTAAGTGACGCAATGGGCACGGTCCCTATGCGCCACAAGCTGCCGCCGGCATCCTGGAGACATGCGGGCGGGGACGACCGGGTACCCAGTCCTGACTAAAAACGACGCGGGATCGCCGCCCCCCTACCTCGCCGACGACCGACCGCCGCCGGTCGTCGGATCGATCTCGCCCGTGGGCACCTGTCGTGGGGTGAAGCGCAGGCATCGGCAACGGCGAAGGCTGTCCGCCGACCCGGTCTTGCCTGTTGTCGTGCCAGCTCGGTTCAGCCAGCCCGGTCTCGCCGGCTCCGCGGCTTTCGCCGCAGCGCTTGGCTCAACCCGCGCGCTCGCCCGCGGCCGGCCTGGCTGGCGCGACCCTCGGCGTCGCCGGCTTCATCGGGGTCGCCGCCGGGTCCGCCACCACCGGCGCCAGACGCAGGTCCTGGAAGTCGAAACTGAAGTCGGTCAGCGGCGAGATCGCCTCCATCCGCATCTCGCGCACCTTGCCGTCCGGGGTCAGGGCGAAGTTGACGAAGGCGTCGGCGTTGAGCCAGCGCTGATCCCAGCGGACGATGAAGGTGTCGTGCTGCCAGTGGCTGAGTTCGCCGACCAGGTCCTTGCTGCGGCCGAAGCGCAGCCGCCATCGGCCGTCGCCGGCGGCTTCGACGAAGACGTCCCCGTACCACGGGTCTCGATAGGTGCCGGCATAAGCCTGCAACGGCAGCGACGGCTTCGAGTTCGCCGCACGCGCGGCGACGTGCTGGTTCCAGTCGTCGTCGGCCTTGCTGCGGCTCTTGGCCAGGGCTGCGGCATAGGCCGCGTTCCAGTCGGTCTTGGGCGCGCCGAGGTAGGCGTCGAGCGCGCGCATGGTCACCGCCTGGAAGGCGCCGCCGAGTTCGGCGTTGGTCAGCACCACCACGCCGAGTTTCTGCTCCGGCACCAGGGTCACCCGCGAGACCATGCCGGGCCAACCGCCGGTATGCCAGACCAGCTTGCGCCCGCGGTAATCGGTCAACTGCCAGCCCTCGCCGTAGCCGGCGAAATTGGGCTTCGCCGGCGCCAGCTCCGGCACCGGCGGCTCGGCGATCGGCATCGGCGTGACCACCGACCACATCGCCTGCTGGCGCTTGGCGCTGAACAAGCGTTGTTCCTTGTCGCCGTCGCGCGCGTAGACGCCGCCGTCGAGCTGCACGCGCATCCACTTGCTCATGTCGTGCACGCTCGAATACAGGCCGCCGGCGCCGGCGACGTTGGCCCAGGTCATGCGCGGCGCGATCTGCAGGTTCTTGAAATCGGCCTTGGCATGCCCGCTGGCGACCGCGTCGCCGGCGCGCAGAGCGTCGCTGTTGTAGCGCGTCTCGTCCATGCCGAGCGGCGCGAAGATGCGCTGCGAGAGAAAGTCGCGATAGCTCTGGCCGCTGACTTCCTCGATCACCCGTTGGGCGACGCCATAGAGGATGTTGTCGTAGGCGTACTGGCCGCGGAAGCCGCCGCTCAGCGGCACTTCGGCGAGGCGCCGGACCACGTCTTCGTTGCTGTAGTCGGTGCCCGGCCAGTACAGCAGGTCGCCGGCGCCGAGGCCCAGGCCGCTGCGATGGGCGAGCAGATCGCGCAGGCGCATCTCGCGGGTCACGTAAGGGTCGGCCATGCGGAACCAGGGCAAGCGGTCGATCACCCGGTCGTCGAGGCTGAGCTTGCCTTCGTCGGCGAGCATCGACAGCGAGGCGGCGGTGAAGGCCTTGGTGTTGGAGGCGATCGCGAACAGGGTGTGGGCGTCGACCGGTTCGGGCCTGCCGATCTCGCGCAGGCCGTAGCCGCGTTCGAGCACCACCTGGCCGTCCTTGACGATCGCCACCGCGATGCCGGGCACCTCGAACTGCTTGCGCACCGCTTCGACGTAGGCGTCGAAATCCTGCAACTGCTCGGGCAGCGCCGGCGCGGCGACGGCAGCGTTCGCGGCGGCGGCCTCGGGCGCCTGCGCGGCGGCACCGGCGGCGCTCACGCACAACAGCAGACCGGCGCCGTGCGCCTTCCAGTCGTTGGCTCGCATCGTGGTCCTTCCCGGAAAACGCCCACTCTCGGCGATAGTCGCCGCGCGCGCCAGAGGCCGGAAGTCGTGTCCGGGCGCCGCCCGCGGCCCGGACGGCGCGACGGGCGGCATAATGGTCGGCCGCTACCGCGCCGCCCTGCCGTTACCCATGTCCGTCAACGCAAGCACCCTGCCCGGCCTGGTCGTGATCGGCGGCGGCCCCGCCGGCCTGATGGCGGCGCAGACCGCGCGCGCGATGGGCGTCGAGGTCGACCTGTTCGACGCCATGGGTTCGGTCGGGCGCAAGTTCCTGATCGCCGGCAAGGGCGGGCTCAACCTCACCCACGGCGAAGCGCGGCCGGCTTTCGATCGCCGCTACGGCGCGCGCAGCGAGGCGATAGGCCGCTGGCTCGACCAGTTCGACGGCGAGGCCCTGCGCGAATGGGCGCGCGGATTCGGCGTCGAGACCTACGTCGGCAGCTCCGGGCGGGTGTTTCCGATGGACCGCAAGGCCGCGCCCCTGCTGCGCGGCTGGGTGCGCAGGTTGCGCGAGGACGGGGTGCGCTTCCACGTTCACCATCGCTGGATAGGCTGGAGCGACGACGGCGCGCTGCGCTTCGCCACGCCCGAGGGCGAGTCGCAGGTGCGCGCCGCGGCGACGGTGCTGGCGCTCGGCGGCGGCAGCTGGCCCGAACTCGGTTCCGATGGCGCCTGGGCGGCGTGGTTGAGCGCGCGCGGCATCGACGTCGCGCCGCTGCAACCGTCGAACTGCGGCTTCGACATCGGCTGGAGCCCGCATTTCGCCGGCCGCCACGCCGGCGCACCGCTCAAACCGGTCATCGCGCACTGGAGCGACGAAGCCGGAGAACACAGCCTGCAGGGCGAATGCGTGGTCACCGAGACCGGCATCGAGGGCAGCCTGATCTATGCCTTGTCTGCGGAGCTGCGCGAGCGCATCGCCGCGCACGGCCACACCGTGTTGCGGTTGGACCTGGCGCCGGGCCGCGAGCTCGATCGCCTGCAGCGCGATTTCGCCCAGCCGCGCCGCGGCCGCAGCGTCGGCGAGCATCTGCGGCGCCAGACCGGCCTGGACGGGGTCAAGGCCGCGCTGATATTCGAGGTATTGGGCAAGGATGGCCTCGACGATCCGGCCGTGGTCGCGCAGACGATCAAGCGCTTGCCCTTGCGCCTGCTGCGCGCGCGCCCGATCGCCGAAGCGATCAGCAGCGCCGGCGGCGTGCGCCTGGAAGCGCTGGACCCGCAACTGCGCCTGCGTGCGCCGGCCGCGCGCGGTTCCGCGGCGGATTCCGCGGCCCAGGCCCCGGCGCAGGCGACCTTCTTCGCCGGCGAGATGCTCGACTGGGAAGCGCCGACCGGCGGCTATCTGCTGACCGCCTGCTTCGCGAGCGGCCTGATCGCCGGCCGCGCGGCGGCGCGACATTTGCTTGGGCTTGCGGACGACTGAGCCGAACGAACCGAGCCGAGCGATCGGCTACGGCTTCGACCGCGGGGCCGCGATCCAACGGCCCTGCCGGGCCGGTCAGCGCTTCGACTTGACCACCAAGCGGCTCGTCCAGCGCTCGTCGCGTCGGGTAGAGCCGTTGAATTCCGCACCCGGACCGACACTCTCGTGCCACGGCGAGCGCTTCGCCAATCGGTATTCGCGGTTTTGGATCAGCGCGGTTCCCGACAGCGGATACGGCACCTTGGCCACGAGGTCCAGGTAGCTCCTGGTGCCGCTCAGCCGATCCAGATAGAACTCGCTCTCTTCGATTTCGATGACCAGGAGCGATTGCTCCGGATTCCGCTCACGCTCGAGCGAACGCAGGTTGTCCGTGCAATCGGATAAGACAATCCGGTCCTGCGAGCTGTCGTGGATTTCGAGCTGGGCCTGGAGGCGGCTTATTTCGGCGGCCAGGTGCTGCTTCAACCCGTTCAACAGCGCTTGTTTGTCGGCCGAGCCCGGCATGGAACCTCTCCCTGGTTGGCGTGGCGCGCGCTCAAGAACGCGACCAACTCCTCGTGCAGAACGCGTCCGCGGCCTTCGCGAGCTCGTCCAGGCCGGCCTCGCTGGCGGAGGCCTGCCCGCCCTTCGGCCGCAAGGTCTTCAACGCTGGAAATCCTTCCGCCTGGGCCGCGTCGTTGAGGGCGAACTGCCCTTCGGGCGTGGCGATCGTGTTCGCATACCCTCGCGGGCGGCAGGTCAGCGTCGCCCTCTCGTAGGGCAACGGCCACCGGCCCTTGAACGTGGACTTCGTCACGACCACGGCCTTCTCCGGCACGCTTTCGGTGGCCGATACAGGGCCCGCCTGGAGCAGGCCGGCTACGACGAGCGCTGCGACGAGCGCATGACAACGGTCCATCGTTATCTCCCCAGGCCGTCCGGCCCGTCCTGTCGGTGGTTGTATATCGGCGAACCGCAATGGCCACTCGCCCAACGCTTGCAGGCCGCCGTCTCGCCGCGCAGGCGAGCCTCATGGACTTGCCCGGCGACTACGCGAGCGCGACGCCAGCCCCGATTATTGCGCAAACGACCGACGCGGTCGCGCGGTGCTCAGGCCGCCGGCTTCTCGCTCGCCTTGCCCATGTAGAACATCGAGGCGCACAGGCCCACGCCTTGCGCGGTCGCGGCGGGGACGTCGCTGCCCTGCAGGGCGATCAGCTTGACCACGTCGCCGGTGCTCTCGGTGACTTTCGCCAGGGCGATGAATCCGGTCGGGGTGGTGCCGCAGAAGGCGTTGCCCGGGGTTTCCTTCGGCGGCACCTGCTCGATCACCCGGCGCAGTTCGATCGCCTGGCTGGCTTCGACCTGCATGACCGCGCCATAGGTCTCGCCGGCGGTGTATTGGTCGCCGCCGCGCACCAGCGCGACGCGCTCGGTCTTGTACAACGAGCCGTTCTCGCCCTTGAGTTCGAGATCGTCGATGGTGAGTTTGCCGGTGGTCGCCTGGGCGACCGGGTTGCCGGGCTCGAAGGTGCCCAGGGCGACCGGCGGCAGCATCGGCGGAGCCGCGCGCGAAACCGGTTCGGCGTTCGGGTCGGGCACCGCCTGCGGCGCCTGCGGCAGGGCCGCGGTGGTTTCCTGCGGGGCAGCCGTGTTGACCGGCGCACTCTGGCTGCACGCGGCGAGCGCCACGACGGCGAGCGCGAGCGTCGACAAAGCGGGGAACAGACGTCGGTTCATCGGGGGTCCTCTGTACAAAATCCTGGTTGCGATTGCCGCGGGCCGCGGACGCACCGGCAACGCCGGCGCAGGTCCGTTCGCGCCGCCGGGGGAAGGCCCGCACGAGGGTGCCGGCGCGGCGCGAACGCGCAGCCTAACCGTTCGCCGTTAATAGTTCGTAAGGCCGCGCTCAGGCGGCCGCGTCGTCGTGCAAGGGTTGCAGCGCCGGATCCAGGGCGACGCGTTCATCGAACACGAAACAGCGGCCCTGGTAATGACGGCCCCCGACCTGCTCGAAATAGCCGAGGATGCCGCCGTCGAGCTGGAGCAGATTGTCCATGCCGTCGGCGCGCAGCCACAGCGCGGCCTTTTCGCAGCGGATGCCGCCGGTGCAGAAGCTGACCACGGTGGCGTCGGCCAGGGCTTCGCGATGCGGCGCCAGGGCCTCGGGCAGCTCGGTGAAATTGTCGATCGGCAGGGTCAGCGCGTCGGCGAAGCTGCCGTACTGGACCTCCTCGCGATTGCGCGTATCGAGCAAGACGACCCGGCGGCCGCCGTCGTCGTGCCCGCGATCGAGCCAACGCGCGAGGGTGTCCGGCGTCACGCTCGGTGCGCGCTCGCGCAAGGGCGAGGAATGCTCGCGGCGGAAGGCGATGATTTCCTGCTTCAGCTTGACCTTGAGCCGGGCGAACGGCTGCTGGCGGCTGTGGCTGTACTTGACCACCAGCCCGGCGAAACGCGGGTCGGCGCGCAGGCCGTCGAGCAGGGCCTCGATCGGCGCGGCGGCGCCGGCCAGGAACAGGTTGATGCCCTCGCCCGCGACCAGCACGGTGCCGCGCAACTCGCCGGCTTCGGCCCGTTCACGGACCCAAGCGGCCAATCGCGGCGGGTCCTCGACGGTGGCGAAATGATAGGCGGCGATGTTGACGATCATGCCGCCATTCTAACGCGCGGCGTCTCCGCGAGACTGACATGCGGCCCCTGGGTCGGACCTGAACCGAGCCGCGAACCTTCCGCGCGAACCGCGGTCCCAGGAATTGCGCGGCCCGGACAAGACGGCCAAGCAGGCCCGGACCGCGTGAAACGCCGCCGCAAGGGCGGCGGCGTTGCCCTCTCAACTGCTCCATCAGGAGGCGTTTGCATGAAGGTACAGCTCAACACCGACCACCATCTCCGCGGCGATCAGTCGCTTGCCCAGCACGTCGAAGGCGTGGTCGACCACAGCCTTTCGCGTTACCGCGACCAGGTCACCCGGGTCGAAGTCCACCTGCGCGACGTCAACGGCGCCAAGGCCGGCGGCGGCGACAAACACTGCACCATCGAAGCGCGTCTGGAGGGCCGCCCGCCGGTGGCCGCCACCGAAGACGCCGACACGATGCGCGGAGCGATCAGCGGCGCGGCGCGCAAGCTGCAACGCGTGCTCGACAGTTCGCTGGGGCGGTTGTCCAGCTGATACGACTCACCTCGCCGGCGGCGAGGACCGCCGGCGCCGATGCAGGGGCCGCCGCAGCGATGCGGCGGCCTTTGTCTGTGCGGCCGGGGGTCGCCGGTGTCTTGAAGACCTGCATTTGAACGCGTGTGGTTAAAGCCGCCGCCAGGCTCGGTGCAATCGAGGCAGTGCCCTGCCCGTCACCGCCGCACCGCGCCGGCCGCGCTGCGGGCGATCAGCGCTTGGTGGTGATCGCGCGGCGCAGATTGTTGCGGGCCGCCGCGTCGTAACGGGCGTGGTAGTAGTCGCTGAGGAAGATCCGCTCGCGCTTGAGCAAGCCCTTGAGGAAGCGGCGGCGATTCAGCCGGAACAGGGGCCCGGGGACATGGCCGCGGTATTCCGAGGCGATGCCGCGATCGTAGGCGTCGAACACCGCCGGCTCGGCGCCGAGGATGGCCATGTCGCCGTCGAGGAACAAGCGCGTCTCCTCGTCGACCTGGTCGGCGGCGATGGCGCCGTGGCGCGCGGTCAGTTCGATCAGTTCGGCCACGCGATCGGCATCGAGGCCCGCATCCGCCAACCAGCGCACGATGTGTTCGCGCGCGAGCACGGCCGAACGCGCCTCGTTGTCGCGCCGCCCCGCCTCGTAGATCGCGTCGTGATACAGCACCGCGAGCGCGACCTCGCGCGGCTGCCGCCAGCCGGGGCCGGCGGCGACGTCGAGGTAATGGCGCAGCACTTCGGCGACGTGGCCGATGTTGTGATAGGCGCGCGCCGGCGTCGCATATGCGGCTTCGAGCGCGGCGCGCTGCTCGGCCGGAAGCTGCAGCGGCAGCTCGGCGAGCAGGGCCTCGGGCAGGCTGGGTCTGGGTTCGGCGAACGACATCGACATCGCGGCAGGTTTCGCAGGGACGATGGCGGCATCTTGGCATGCCGGGATGGCGATCGCCCTGGCCACGCGTCGCGGTCAAGCCCTGAATCCCCGCCTTCGCGGGATGGCGACTGGGAAGTTGCGTATCGGTGTTTGCGAGGACGACGGCGGGAGGCCTGCGCATCGCGACCGGAGCGAGTGTCCGGCCCGCATCGAATGCATCGCACCCTGCCCCCTGGCGCGGCCCGAGCCGCGCCAGGGGTTCGATCAGTACTTCTTCTCGACGTTGATCATGAAGCTGTTGTCGTCGTCGTTGCCGCTGCCGAACAGGCCGCGGTACTCGAAGCGCAGGACCAGGTCGCGCTCGGTCTGCAACACCGCGCCGATGCCGAACACGAAGCGGTTGCGGTCCAGACCCTCCAGGCGGGCGCGGTAGAACGGACCGCCGACCATGTCGGCATAGCTCATCGTCGCGAAGCTCTCGTCCTGGAAGTCGTGCTGGTACTCCAGCAGCACCGTGGGCGAGAACGTGCCCAGGCGCACCGGGTAACGGTAATCCAGGCGCAGGCCCAGGCTGGTCGTGGTGGTGTCGACGTCCATGTCCCGATGGGTCAGCGCGTACGAGGCGTCGCCCTGCTCCGTATAGCCGTCCAGGCGCGCGCGGGCCACGTCGAGACGGGCGTACGGCGTGAAGTGCAGGCGGTCGCGCTGGTAGTCCATGCCGGCCGAGACCGAGGCGAACCACTGGGTGCCGTCGCGGTCGCCGCGGACCATGCCGCCGGTGTCGGTGACGTAGCGGCGGGTGTCGAACGACAGCCACTGGTAGCCGAGCAGGCCGTCGAGATAGAAGCTCTCGCCCGGATGGTAGCTGGCGTACAGCACCGCGCTGTAGCTCTTGGCCTTGCTGCGGCTGCCGCGCTGGCCGACGTCGGTGTCGTCGCGGCCGTAGCCGATGCCGCCGCCGAGCGCGAAGTCCTCGCGCAGGCGGTAATCGGCGCCGGCGCTGATGCCGCTGGTCTCGAAGTCGAAGCCGGCCGAGCCGCCGCTGCGTCCGTCGCGGTTGCCGGTGTTGATCGAGCCGCCGGTCCAGATGCCGTAGCGCGTACCGCTGCCTTCGACCGGCGGCTTGGGCTCGATCGCGGCCTGCTCGTCGGCGAGCAAGGGCTGGCGGCAATCGCTGCCCGGCGTGCGCCGCGCTTCGTCGCGGCAACGCGGGTCGATCGAGAAGCTCAGGCCGTTGTCGAAGCGCGCGCCGTCGCTGCCGCCCTCGTGCATGCCCTGCATGCGCTGCTGGAAGTTGCCGATCTGGGCAGTGGCGAAGCGCCGCGCGGCCGAAGCCTGGGCGTTGAGCAGGCCGAGCACTTCGGCGTCCTTGGAAGGATCGTTGCGCGGCAGCACTTCGATTTCGATGGTCGCCACCGCCGAGGTCGCATGGGCGTTGTTGAGGGTGAAGCTCGCCACGGCGACGCCGGAGAAGCCGATGACCGGCGTATAGCGCAGCGTGTACACGCCGCCGGACCCGCTGATCGCCGCACTGCCCGAAGACGCCGGGGTCAACGACACCAGGGTGGCCGCGGTGAACGGGCCGCCGGTCGCGCCGGCGGTCAGATCGACCGCGACCGCCGCGCCCGCGATGGTGCGGACGCGCCGCGATTGCGCCACCGGTACCGCGTTGACGGTGATCGTCGAGGTGATCGGCGCGGACGGGCCGAACGCGTTGTTGAGCGTGTACACCAGGGCGATCGGGCCGACCGTGGTGCTGGCCGGGGTGTAGACGATCTGGGTGCCGCTGACCACGGCCGTGCCCGACGACGGCGGGCTCAACAGGGTTACGCCGGTGAACGGGCTGCCGGTGGCGCCGGCGGCCGCGTCGATGGTGGCGGTCTGGGTCGACAGGATCGTCGCCGTCTGCGGCTGGCCTTGCGGCACCGGCAACGCGTTGACGGTGATCGTCACCGTGGCCGGCGCCGAGGTGCCGCCGGGGCCGCTGGCGGTGTAAGTGAAGCTGTCGCTGCCGAAGTAATTGCCGGCCGGGGTATAGACCACGTCTATGCCGCTGACCACCGCGCTGCCGTGGCTCGGCGCCGAGGCGACCGCGACGCTGGCGATGATGCCGGTGTCGTTGGCGGTGACCGGGATCGTTACCGCCTGGTTCGACAAGGTGCTGGCGCTGTCGTCGACCGCGACCGGCACCGCGTCGACGATCACGATCGTCAGCGGCGCGGTGGTGGTGTAGCCGGCGTCGTCGGTGGAACGGATGGTGGCGGTGTAACTGCCGGCGGTGGTCGGGGTGCCGCTGTAGACGCCGGCGGAACTGAAGGACAAACCGACCGGCAGATTGCCCGAAACGATCGAGTAGCTGTACGGCGCGATGCCGCCGCTGCTGCTCAGGCTCTGGTTGTAAGGCACGCCGACCACGCCGCCGGGCAAGGCCGCCGGCGAAATCACTACGTTGGCCGGGTCGATGGCGAAGGTATAGACCCGCGAGCCGGTCTGGCCGTTGGCGTCGGTGGCCTGCACGGTGATGCTGAAATTGCCGTCCGAGCGCGGCACGCCGGAAAGCGCGCCGGCCGAGGAGAAGCTCATCCCGATCGGCAACGCGCCGCTGAGCAGCGAGAAGCTGTACGGCGCGACGCCGCCGGTGGCGGCGATGGCCGCGTTGTAGGCGATCGCGGCGGTACCGTTCGGCAGGCTCGGCGGGTCGAGCACGATGCTCGGGGTGCCCACCACGATGGTGTAGTTCTGCTGCAGCGAGAACGGCGCGCCGCTGCCGGTGCTGCTGTCCTGCACGCGCACGGCGATGTTGTAGTTGCCGGGCACCGTCGGCGTGCCGCTGAGCACGCCGGCCGAACTGAAGCTCACGCCGACGGGCAGCGAACCGCTGGCGAGGCTGAAGCTGTACGGCGCCGAGCCCCCGCTCGCGGCGAAGTTGATGGCGGTCGCCGCGCCGTAGTTCATCGGCAGGTTGCCCGGGGCCGGGGTCATCGCCAGGGTCGGTGCGCCGACCGTCAGGGTGAAGATCTGGCCTTGGGTGAACGGACCGTTGCCGCTGCTGCTGTCGGTCGCGCTGGCGTTGAGGCTGAAGCTGCCCGCGGCGGTCGGCGTGCCGCTGACGGTGACGCTGTCGGCGGTGGTGGCGGTGATGCTCAGCCCGGCCGGCAGGCCGGCGACGTTGTAGCCGCTGTAGGGCGCGGTGCCGCCGGCCCAGGTGAAGGTCTGGGTGTAGGCGGCGCCGACCTGCGCGGTCAGCGGGCCGCCCGCGGTCACCGTGATCACCGGGTTGGCGACGGTGATCGTGACCGTCGCCGGCGCCGACGTGCCGGCCACGTTGCTCGCGGTGTAAGTGAAGCTGTCGCTGCCGGCGTAGCCCGCGGCCGGCTGGTAGGTGATCGAGGTGCCGCTGGCGATCGCCGTGCCGTGCGCCGGTGCTGCCGCGATCGCCACCGACGCCGGGATGCCGCCGGTGATGTTCAAGGCGATCGGATTGGCGCCGCTGCCGTAGGCCACGGTGGCCGAAACCGGATTGGCTGCCGGCACGATGTCGACGACGACCAGGGTGTAGCTCTGCGGCGCCGAGGTGTAGGGACCGGTTCCGGTGCTGCTGTCGGTCGCGGTCGCGGCGAAGGTGTAGCTGCCCGGCGCGGTCGGCGTGCCGCTGATCTGGCCGGCGCTGCTGAAGCTCATGCCCGGCGGCAGGCTGCCCGAGGCCAAGGCATAGCTGTACGGCGAAGTGCCGCCGGTGGCGCCGTTGATGTTGGCGCTGTAGGCCGAGGCGACGGTCGCGCTGGGGAACGAGGTCGGCGGCAACACCACGGTCGAAGCGCCGATGCTCAGAGTGTAGGCGCGCGAACCCGTATACGGGCCGCTGCCGCTGCTGCTGTCGGTCGCGGTGACGGTGAAGTTGAAGCTGCCGCCCGCAGTCGGCGTGCCGCTGAGGGCGCCGTTGCTGGCCAGGCTGAGGCCGGCCGGCAAGGCGCCGGCGGTGACTGCGAAGCTATAGCCCGGAGTGCCGCCGGACGCGGTCAGGGTCTGGCTGTACGCCTGGGCCACGCCGCCCGCCGGCAGGGTCGCCGGTGAGACGTTGACGGTCGCCGCCGCGACGGTCAGCGCATACGCGCGCGAACCGGTCTGACCGTTGCCGTCGCTGGCGGTGACGGTGAAGTTGAAAGTGCCGCCCGAGGTCGGCGTACCGGCGATGGTGCCGGCCGAGCTCAGGCTCAGGCCGGCCGGCAAGGCGCCGGCGGTCACCGAATAGGTGTACGGGCCGATGCCGCCGCTGGCGCTCAGATCGGTGCTGTAGGCCGCAGCGACCTGCGCCCCCGGCAGCGTGGGCGGCGCGACCACGATGGTCGGCGCGGCCACCTGCAGGACGTAGTTCTGGGCGCGGGCGAACGGCGCGCCGGCACCGGTCGAGCTGTCGGTGGCGCGCACCGAGAAGGTGAACAGGCCGGTCACGGTCGGGGTGCCGGACAACACGCCGGTGGCGCCGTCCAGGGTCAAGCCGGCCGGCAAGGCACCGGCCGAAACGGCATAGGCATAGGCCGGCGTGCCGCCGCTGGCGACGAAAGCCTGGCTGTAGGCGCTGCCGTAGGTCGCGTTCAAGGTGCCCGCGGCCGGCGTCATGCTCAGCGTCGGCGCACTCACTGTCAGGACGAAGGCCTGGCCGACGGTGAACGGCCCGTCGCCGGTGCTGCTGTCGGTCGCGCTGGCGTTGAGCGGAAAGGTGCCGGCCGCGGTCGGCGTGCCGCTGACGGTCACGCTGTTGGCGGTGGTGCCGGTGACGCTCAAACCGGCCGGCAGACCGGTCACGTTGTAACCGCTGAACGGCTGGGTGCCGCCGGACCAGGTGAAGGTCTGGGTGTAGGCGACGCCGATCTGCGCGGTGAACGGACCGGATGCGGCCACGGTGATGCTGGGCGGGCTCACCGTGACGGTGACCGTCGCCGGGGCCGAGGTACCGGCACCGTTGCTCGCGGTATAGGTGAAGCTGTCCGGCCCGGCATAACCCGCGGCCGGCTGGTAGGTGACGGTGGTGCCGCTGGCGATCGCGGTGCCGTGCAGCGGCGCCGTACCGATGGCCACCGAGGCCGGCACCCCGCCGGTGATGTTCAAGCTGACCGGATTGGCGCCGCTGTTGTAGGCGACGGTCGCCGAGACCGCGTTGGCGACCGGCGGGATGTTGACGATCTGCAGCGAATAGCCGCGCGGCGCCGAGCTGTAGGCGCCGGTGCCGGTGCTGCTGTCGGTCGCGATGACGGTGAAGTTGAAGGTGCCGGCTGCGGTGGGCGTCCCCGACAGCACGCCGGCGCTGCTCAGGCTGATCCCGGGCGGGAGCGCGCCAACGCCCACCGCATAGGTGTACGGCGCGGTGCCGCCGCTGGCGGGATTGAGGGTCGCGTTATAAGCCACCGCGACCGTGCCGTTGGCCAGGCTGGTCGCCGGCAGGGTGATCGTCGGCGCGGCGATGACCAAGGTGTAAGCGCGCGAACCGGTATGCGGGGCACCGGTGCCGGTGCTGCTGCCGGTCGCGGTGACGGTGAAGTTGAAACTGCCGCCCGCGGTCGGCGTGCCGCTGAGCGTGCCGTTGCTGGCCAGGCTCAGGCCGGCCGGCAAGGCGCCGGCGGTGATCGCATAGGTGTACGGCGCGATGCCGCCGCTGGCGGTGATGGCCTGGCTGTAGGCCGCCGCGACGGTGCCGTTGGGCAGGGTCGTCGGTGCGATCGAGGTCGTCGGCGCGGCAACGGTCAGGGTGTAGGCGCGAGTGCCGGTGAAACCATTGTTGTCGGTGGCGCGCACGGTGAAGTTGAAGGTGCCCGCCGCGGTCGGCGTGCCGGTCAAGGCGCCGCTGTTCGCCAGGCTCAGCCCGGCCGGCAAGGCGCCGGCGGAGATCGCGAAGGTGTATGGCGAAGTGCCGCCGCTGGCGGTGAAGGTCTGGCTGTAGGCGGCGCCCACGGCCGCACCCGGAACCGTGGCCGGGTCGACCACGATGACCGGCGCTGCCGTGACGGTGACGGTATAGAGCCGGCTGCCCTTGTTGTCGGAACCGTCCTGCGACGTGCTGTTGTCCTCGGACACGATGCGGAAGGTGTAGGTGCCGGTCGTGGTCGGGGTGCCGCTGATCACGCCGCCGCTGCTCAGGCTCAGGCCGGGCGGCAACAAGTTCGGCGCGGCCTCCACCGTATAGGTGTACGGCGCAACGCCACCGCTGCTGGTCAGCGTGGTGTTATAGGGAATGCCGACCGCCATCGCCGGCAGGGTCGTCGGCGAGATCACCGGCGTGACGATCGGAATCAGGATCGAGTACGACTTGATCGTCGTCAGTGGCGTCGGCGTGCTCGAATCGGTCACGGTGATGTTGACCGCGAAGTTGCCGCGCTGGGTCGGGGTGCCGCCGAACGCGCCGCCCGAGAAGGTCAGGCCGGTCGGCAATACGCCGCTGGTATGCACGAAGCTGTAGGGCGCGACGCCGCCGGAGGCGCTCAGCGCCTGGCTGAAGGGCACGCCCAGCACCGGCGAGATCGAGGCCGGGCTGACGATGATCGGCGAGGTCGGCGCGCCGATGGTGACGTTGACGGTGACTTCGTTGCCAAGGCCATCGTCGAACACGAAGGTATCGCTGGTCGCCGTGTTGCCGAGGTGGGTATAGGTCACCGTCTGGCCGAACGGACTGGTCGTCGCGGTGCCGTGTGTTGGAGGGGTCAGGATGCCGCCGATGCCGCCGTCGTCCGGGCCATCGCAGGCGCTGGCATTGATGATCTGCGTGCCGCCATTAGCCACGGAGATGTTGAACGGCCCGCAATGCGGCGACGGCGCGGCGACCGCCATCGTGGACCACAGCCCCGCCAGACACAGCAGGAGCAGGCCCACTCCTAGTTGCAGGTACCTACCCTGCCGCCCGACATTCGAGATGCCCGCGCGACGTGCCCGATGCAGATGCATGATTTCCGATCCCCTGACGCCGATGGGGCGCGGTTCCTCCGCTGCCGCCCTCGACGTTCCGCCTGTTCGACCTGGTCTGGTCCCACGCGCCGAATTGCCTCGGCGCACCCCTATCCTTGATCTAGTACGCAAATCGGGGCCGGAACCGGCCGCTTTCGCCGCGGCATTGCGTTAAGGAAAGTCATGGCGCTCCGGCGCCATGCCGGATCCGCTCGGATCGGCCCCCTCCGCCGTGCGCGGGCGGGCCGCGCGAGCGGGTCTCCGGTACGCAGTCCGGGCTCGCACGGGGCCCGGGCGACATCCTCTGGGGGAAGAGATGACAGAAGTATTCCTGGGACAGATCATCACGGTGGGGTTCAATTTCGCCCCGAAGGGTTTCGCGTTCTGCGCCGGCCAAACATTGCCGATCGCACAGAACCAGGCCTTGTTCTCGCTGCTGGGCACGACCTACGGCGGCAACGGCCAGACCACCTTCCAGTTGCCGGACCTGCGCAGCCGCACGCCGGTCGGGTTCGGCCAGTCCGTCGACGGCGGCTGGAACCCGACCGCCTATCAGTTGGGCGAAACCGGCGGCGTCGAGAACGTCACCCTGCTGCCGACGCAGTTGCCTGCGCACAACCATGGCCTGGTCGGCACCAGCACCAACGCCAATTCACGCGGCGCACGCGACTCCTTGTACGGCAACTGCACGATCCCGCTGTACGCCGACGTCGGCGGCCCGCAGGTGGCCTTGTCGCCGGCCGTGCTCGGCCAGGCCGGCGGCACCCAGCCGCATCCCAACCTGCAGCCCTACCTGGCGATCAATTTCTGCATCGCCCTGACCGGCATTTACCCATCGCGCAACTGACGCGGCCGGCCCAGCGCGCGCCCTCGCGGCGCCATTCAATGCATTCCGTTCCGGAGTACACATCATGAGCGAACCCTTCGTCGGAGAAATCCGTCTATTCGGCTTCGGCCGCACCCCCACCGGCTGGTACCCCTGCGACGGCCGCCTGCAGTCGATCTCGGAGAACGAGGTCCTGTTCGCCCTGATCGGCACGACCTACGGTGGCGACGGACAGAGCAACTTCGCCATGCCCGACCTGCGCGGCCGGGTACCCGTCCACACCGGCACCGGCCCTGGCCTGAGCAACTACGTCATCGGCCAGGCCAGCGGCACCGAGAACGTCACTCTGCTGCCCACCCAGATGCCCGCACACACCCACACTATGTTCGCGACCACTTCGTTGGCCACCTCGAACAAGCCGGCGGTGAACGTGCAGCCCGGCGCGCTGTCGGGCGACACCATGTATCTGACCGATATCAGCGGGCTGCCGCCGATCCCGGAAGCCGTCAGCGCGGTGACGCCGGCCGGCAACACCCAGCCGCACGCCAATCAGATGCCGACCTTGACGGTGCAGTACTGCATCGCCTGGGCCGGTATCTTCCCGCAGCAGAACTGATCTCGCCGATCGCATTCCAGAGGACATCACCATGACCGAACCTTTCATCGGCCAGATCCAGATCTTCGGTTTCAACTTCGCGCCGCGCGGCTGGGCCTTCTGCAACGGCGCGACCCTGGCAATCCAGCAGAACACCGCGCTGTTCGCGCTGCTGGGCACCCAGTACGGCGGCAACGGCACCACCACCTTCCAACTGCCGAACTTCGTCAACCGCACCGGCTGCAACCAAGGCCAGGGGCCGGGGCTCACCCCGCACCAGATCGGCGATAACTTCGGCTCCAACAGCGTCACCGTGACCACCCAGGAGATGCCCGCGCATAGCCATGCGATGCAGATCTACAACCAGAACGACGTGAGCAAGCGACAGTCGGCGCCGGCCAACGGCGTCGCGCTCGGCAGTCCGGCGGCCTCGGCGTTCACTTCCGCCCCCACCGCCGATTCGCCGTTCCCGCCGAACATGATCGGCCCCACCGGCGGCGGCCAGCCGCACGAGAACCGGCAGCCGTATCTGGCGATGAACTTCTGCATCGCGCTGCAGGGTATCTTCCCTTCGTTCCCCTGATCGCTTGCGCCTTGGAATCGCTCGAACTCGTGCAAATCGCTTGAACGCCATGCACTGCGCCGCGCCGCTGTCGTTCCCGCAGGAACGCGGCGGCATCGGAACCCTCCCCGCGTCGCTGTCCGGGCGCGGGATCGGTCTGCGCGCGGCAAACGGCGACGACATCGACTGGCTGCGCTCGCTGTACCGCGAATTGAGGGCGCCGGAGTTCGCCGAACTGGGCTGGCCGCAGCCGGCCCTGCACGCCTTTCTCGACCAACAGTTCATGCTCCAGCACGTGCACTACCTGCGCCATTACGGCGAAGCCGAGTTCCTGATCGTCGAACAGGCCGGCCGCCCGATCGGGCGTTTTTATCTGCTGCGCGAAGCGCGCGAGCATTTGCTGGTCGACATCAGCCTGGCGCCGGCGACTTGCGGGCAAGGCCTCGGCAGCGCGCTGATCGCGATGGCGCAACAGCAGGCCGGCGCGCTCGGGCGCGGCATGCGCCTGCACGTAGAGTCCGCCAATACCTCAGCGCAGCGCTTGTACGACCGTCTCGGCTTCCGCGTCGTCGAAGCCCTGCCGACCCATATCATGATGCGTTGGACGCCGGCCCAGGGCTGAAACGGTCCATCGCAGCGCGCGACACGGACCCGTCGCTCCTCGGACGATAACGGCTGCGGTCGTATCGGCCGGGCACGGCTATCGAAGGGGTGTCCTGGCCTGGATGCCTATGGAGCGACCGCGCTCGCGCCTGGTCTCAGTTGAAGATCGCCTGATACAGAAAGCCTTCGCGCTCGCGCGCGACCGGCACCAGGAAGATGCCGACTTCGCCGATCGAGTCGTGGCGCATCACATAGATCTGCTGCGGAAACAGGAACGAGGAGCCGTTGCGGAACAGCAGCGAGAACGGCGCGCGCTCGCCTTGTTGCGGCCGGGTGCTCAGCGCCCGGGCCTCGACCAGCACGAACGGCACTTCGCTGTCGTTGAGCTGCGCCGAGTAGGTCTCGTTCACATGCGCGGCGAAGTGTTCCAAGGTCAATATGTCCATCGCAGGCCTCCCCAAGCCGAGGCCGCATCGTCGTCGTGTCTGGCGTCCGATGCAAGCCCTGCCGACGGTTTTGGGACCGACTCGCGCCTGCATGCGAGCCGCAATCGGCTTTCCACGGCGTCCGGTTCGCAACCGGGCCGGGATGCGCATGCAATACGGAGGGCTGAGCGAGAGGCGTGGCTGGGAGCGCGGCCAAGCGCCACGACGAATAGCCGGCCACGGATAACGACCGCCGCCGGCTCCGGCCGCGCCGCCGCGATCCCAGTTCGCGGCGGACGACGGCCGGAGCCGCCGACAGCGCGGGCGATCCCTGCCCATCCCTGCTTTCATCACTGACGGAGATGAAAGATTCCAGACCTTCGGGCCGTGCCGGCCGCGGCACCCGCCCGGCTCGAAGCCGGCGGGCGCCGCGGACCGGTCGACACCGGGGAAGACGCCGCTCCTGCCGTCGCCACCACGACGCGGCGATCGGCGGACCCGCCGCGCTATCTGCGCGGACGCAGGTCATGAAGCTGCGTGCTCGGCTCTCGCGTCTGGCGCGGAGAACCGCCCCCTCCCTCCTCCGTGGGGGTACCGGCTGCGCCGTCGCGATGGCGATCGCGGCGACGGCAATACGGGCGGCCCGTTACAAGGCCGCGGCGGCGGTCGGCGGCAGCGCCCGGCCGCGGATCGAGGTCACCGCCACCACCGCATCGACGCTGGCATCGCCGGCATGGACGCGATAGGTGTAGGTATCGACGCCTTCGAACCCCGGATCGGGCGTATAGGTCGCCCGCCCGTCCTGCAAGGTCACCACACCGTGCCGCGGCGCTTCGACGATGCTGTAGCGCAACGACGTCTCGCTGCCGATCGAGCCGCGCAAGGCGACGGTCGAAGTCGCGCCGTCGACGCTGTTGGTGACCAGATCGGCCGCCGCCAGCGGCTCGTAACGCTTGAAGCTGCGCACGCTGCCTTCGACCAGGCGGGCCGGATGGCCGCCGTCGGAGTCACCGCGGCCGGTCTGCGAGAACATCGACGTGGACGGACGCTGCTCGGTATGTTTGAAAGTGAAAGCCTGGTCTTGCGCTTCGCCGGCGAAACCGCGCTGCGCGCTCGAACTCGGGGCGCCGAACGCACCGGCACTGCACGCGAGCAGCGTCAGGCACAGCACGACGGGCCCCTGGATACTCTTGGACAACATGCCTACTCCTTGGTCTGGATGGAAACGGATCTATCGTCTGTTCCGGACGCGCTTGCCTGCGCTGGATCGCCGTTCGATCGCGACGGCGCGGGGATGGTGCTTCCTGCCTCGCCCTGTCCGGACCCGCTTGCGACCTCCTGTCGCCACCGGGAAAGCATGATCCCAGGCGGGCGTCGCAGAGGCCGAGACGGCGAGCGACGCGGGTCGAAATTCCTTCCGGAGAGTTGGGCTGCTTTCGGCGAAGACCGCGATTCGCGGACAGGTGCGACTGTCGAAAGCCGCTACGCAAGGCAGTGCGTCGAATAAGACATGGCGGCGTCGCAAGCGTTGCGATTCGCGCTCGCTGAGGGTGGCGTTCGAGCGCACGGCAACGCAATCGCGGCTCGCGCCGCTCCTACCCCGGAGGTGCGAGGCCTTCAGGCGGCCGGATCGCAAACGACGAAGGCCCGCGCATGCGGGCCTTCGGGGGCGATTCGGGTTGCGGCGCCCGGCGCCGGCGGCCGGGCTCGCGACTATGCCTTACCTCAGTACTTTCCCATGAAATCGCGCTTGCCGATGTTGACGCCGAGCCCGCGCAGAATCGCATAGGTGGTGGTGACGTGGAAGAAGAACTGCGGCAGGCCGTAATGGATCAGGTAGTCGTGCCCGCCGAAGCGGCGCTCCTTCGGAGTGCCGGGGCGCAGCACCACTTCGCGGTCCTCGGCGCCTTCGAACAGGGCCGGCTCGAGGCCGTCGACGAAGGCGATGGTCTTGGCGATCAGCGCCTGCAGTTCGGCGAAGCTGCGTTCCTTGTCGTCGTACACCGGTACTTCGACGTCGGCCAGGCGCGCGCTCACGCCCTTGGCGAAGTCGCAGGCGATCTGGACCTGGCGCAGCAAGGGGAACATGTCCGGAAACAGGCGCGCCTGCAGGTAGGCGTCGTGGTCGATCTTGTGTTCGGTCGCGTGGGCTTCGGTACGGGCCAGGATCTCGGCCAGGCTGCCGAGCATCTGCTTGAGCACCGGGACGGACGCGGAATACATCGAAATGGGCATGGTCTGGGGATTCGTGCAGGGGAAAGCCGCCATGGTACGACGACGGCGTGTCCGCCGCCCTGCCGTACCGAGGGGGCAGGCTCGGCTCAGGCCGTCGCGAGCTCAGACCGGCGATCTGGCGCGGCGGCGAGGTTTGGCCTGCCGCAGGGCCGCCGCCCAACGTTGCGCGCCCGCGCCCTGTTCGCCCCAGGTGTCGTCGGGGTTGGCCAACCGGCACCGGTCGATCGACAGGCAACCGCAGCCGATGCATTGGTCGAGGGTGTCGCGCATCAGGGTCAGGTTGGCGATGCGTTGTTCGAGCTCGTCCTTCCAGGCCGCCGAAAGCCGCGACCAGTCGCTGCGGGTGGGCACGCGCGAATCGGGCAAGGTGTCCAGCGCCTCGCGGATCGTCGCCAGCGGCATGCCGACCCGCTGGGCGACGCGGATGATGGCGATGCGGCGCAAGGTGTCGCGGCTGTAGCGGCGCTGGTTGCCGGCAGTGCGCAGGCTGTGGATCAGCCCCTTCGATTCGTAGAAATGCAAGGCCGACACCGCCACCCCCGAGCGTTCCGCGACTTGGCCCACGGTCAGCTCCATCGTCATGCTCATCGGCTATTGACCTCAACTTATATTGAGGTTCTATGCTGCATCCGGTCTCATTTCGACGTCAAGCCATGGCCCTCCCCCACGCTTGTGAAGCTACGCCCGACTCCCTCGCCGGCCTGGGCCAGGTCAAGGCGGTGGTATTCGACCGTTATGGCGCGCCCGAGGTCCTGCACGCCATCGACTTGCCGATGCCGCAGGCCGGCCCCGGCGAAGTGCGGGTCCGCGTGCGCGCGGCCGGCGTGCGCCCCAGCGACATCGCCCTGCGCCGCGGCCTTGCTGCGAGCGACGCCGGGCAGGCGTTTCCGCGCCGCCTCGGCAACGAGTTCGCCGGCATCGTCGACCAGGTCGGCGCCGGCGTGCGCGATCTGGAAGTCGGCGACGAAGTGCTCGGCTGGGCGCTGGCGATGAGTTATGCCGAGGTGCTGACCGTGCCGGCCGAACAGGTCGTGCACAAGCCCGAGACGATGTCCTGGGCGGTCGCCGGCGCCCTGCCCTCGACCGGCCAGAGCGCGCTGGGCGCGCTGCGCGTGCTCGGCGTCGAACCCGGCCACACCGTGCTGATCCACGGCGCCGCCAGCGGCATCGGCAGCGTCGCGGTGCAACTAGCCCGCGCATGGGGCGCGCAGGTGATCGGCAGCGCCGCCGCCAACGATCACGATTACCTGCGCTCGCTCGGCGCGCAACCCGTGCTCGAGGACCGCCAGGGCCTGGACCAGGCGCGCGCGTTGGCGCCGCACGGCGTCGACGCGATCTTCGACGCGCTCGGCAGCGAAGTTCACGAAGGCTGGCTTGCGCTCGGCGCGGCGCCGTCGCGCATCGCCACCCTGTCCGATTCCGACCAGGCCCGGCGCCTCGGCCTGCGTACCTTGCGCAGCCAGCGCAGCCGCGCGCACCTGCACGAGCTGATGGCCATGCACGTGCGCCATGGCCTGCTGGTGCATGTGCGCGAGATGTTTCCACTGACCCGCGCCGCCGACGCGCATCGCGCGGTCGAACGTGGCCACGGCCGCGGCAAGGTGGTGCTGATGGTGTACGAAGCCATGGCGATGAAGCACAGCGCATGAACGACGCCGACGCCCTCGCCCCCGCACTCGCCGCCGCGCCCTCCAACCCGGCGTCGCCGGCAGGGATACCGGAAAGCCTGTACGCCCCGCGCTACCGCGGCCTGACCATCGGCGCGGTTGCGCTGGTGGCCCTGGTCGCGTTCGAAGCGCTGGCGGTGACCACGGCGATGCCGACCGTCGCCCGCGCGCTCGACGGCCTGGCGCTGTATGCGCTCGCCTTCGGCGGCACCCTCACCGCGAGCGTGGTCGGCATGGTCGCGGCCGGCCGCTGGGCCGACGCGCGCGGCCCGGACGCGCCGCTGCGCCAGGGCATCGCCTGGTTCGCCCTGGGATTGATCGCGGCCGGCCTGGCGCCGTCGATGCCGTGGCTGATCGCCGGCCGCGTGGTCCAGGGCTTCGGCGGCGGTTTGATCTCGGTCGCCTTGTACGTGGTGGTCGGCCGGGTCTATCCGCCGCACCTGCGGGCGAGGATCTTCGCCGCCTTCGCCGCGGCCTGGGTGGTCCCGGCGGTGGTCGGCCCGGCGATCAGCGGCGCGATCGTCGAACACGCCGGCTGGCGCTGGGTGTTTTTGTCGGTGCCGATCGTCGCGATGCTGGCGGCGTGGCTGGTGTTGCCGTCGCTGCGTCGTCTCGGCCCGACCGCGGGCGCCGCCGATGCCGGCCACGATCAGCGCACCCGCCTGCTGTGGGCCTTGCTGACGACGGCCAGCCTTCTGGCCTTGCATTACGGCGGCCAGCAACGCGGCTGGGCGGCTGCGGCGGTGCTGGTTCCCGCGCTTGCGGCGCTGGCCTGGGCGGCCTCGCGCCTGCTGCCGCGCGGCACTCTGCGCGCAGCGCGCGGCCTGCCGACCGTGGTCTCGCTGCGCGGCATCGGCGCCGGCGCGTTCTTCCTTACCGAGGCCTACATCCCGCTGTTGCTGTCGCAGGAACGCGGCCTGTCGCCGACCTGGGCCGGGCTGGTGTTGACGCTGGGCGCGGTCGGCTGGTCGAGCGGTTCCTGGTATCGCGGACGCACCGCGGTCGCGGCGTCGCCGCAGCGTTTCCTGCAGGCCGGCATGGCGATGGTCGCGCTCGGCGTGGTCGCGATCGCCGCCTTGGTATGGCCGCAAGCACCGGTCGCGCTCGGCGTCGCCGGCTGGATCGTCGCCGGCCTCGGCATGGGCATGATCTACCCGACCCTGTCGGTGTTGATGCTCGAACTGTCGCCGCCCGAGCAGCAGGGCGTGAACTCCTCGGCGCTGCACCTCGGCGATGCGATCTTCACCGCCACCGCGCTGGCGATCGGCGGCTCGCTGTTCGCCGCGCTGATGACGCGTTCGCACTCGCTGGCTTATCTGTGTGGGTTCGGCATCGCGCTCGGTCTGGCTTTGTTGGGATTGGTGTTGGCGGCGCGGGTGCGGGTGACCGAGGCGGCGCTTTGATCGCGCTTTGGTCGCGCATTCGCTCTGGCAATGCAGCTCATTGACTTCCTGTAGGAGCGGCGTGAGCCGCGACAGGGATGCGTGGAATTCGCAACGCCTTCGTTATCGACCGAAGCGGTGATCTTTCGCAGGGTAGGAGTGGCGCAAGCCGCGACCGCGGGACGCGCAGAGATGGGAAGGCCGCCGTCATTCCCTGAAGCGACGTGCTTTTGCCGGGGTAGGAGCGGCGCAAGCCGCGACATCGTTGCGGCGGGCTGCGGCGCTTTTCTCATTCAGATCAAGATCAAGATCAAGATCAAACCCAAAGCTTCCGCCACTAAAGCGGCGGGTTACTTTCTTTTGTCTAAAGCAACAAAGAAAGGTAACCAAAGAAAAATGCTTCTTTTTGAATCAAGGGCCCGCGCGTTCGATGCCGACGCCGGGATTTTTCATACGGGACCTCCCTGTCCCGATGAAAAACGGCCCGCATCCCTGCGGGCCGCCCTCCGGGTCTTCGATGGCCTTCGCTAGTGCGAAACGACGCACAGCAACGGCAACTGCACTGCAACTGCAACTGCAACTGCAAAATTCTTACGGCCACGGCCTCGTGCGGCGATAACGGCAGGCACCCTGTAGGAGCGACGTGAGTCGCGACCGCGGGACGCGCAGAGATGGCAAGGCCGCCGCCATTCCCTGAAGCGACACGCTTTCGCCAGGGTAGGAGCGGCGCAAGCCGCGACCGCCATGCAGCAATGTCGCGTCGTCTTTGGGTGTGCCCGGCAGGAGCGACGTGAGTCACGACATCGCTGCTACGGTCTCGCGACGCATTCCTCGTGGAAGATCAGGATCTAAATCAAACCCAAAGCTTCCGCCCGTAAACGGGCGGGTTACTTTCTTTTGTCATAAGCAACAAAAGAAAGGTAACCAAAGAAAAATGCTTTGTTTTGAATCACAAGCCCGCATGAGCGGTGCCGACGCAGGGATTTTTCATACGGGACATCCCTGTCCCGATGAAAAACGGCCCGCATCCCTGCGGGCCGCCCTACGGGTCTTCTTTTGCCTCGCTAGTGCGAGGCGACGCACAGCAACGGCAACCGCAACCGCAGCTGCGGCAAAATCTTTACGGCCGCGGCAGGTGCCATGCAACCACAAGAACTCTGTAGGAGCGGCGTGAGCTGCGACCGGGCGGTCTCGGTCTTGCGCAGGGGCTAGCGCGACAGCTCGGTCGCCGCAGTCGAGGTTGTGGCCGTCGATGCAGGTTTGGCCTGGGCCAGGCGCTGGTACAGGGCCACCACTTGTTCCATCAGGCCTTCGGTGCTCCAGGCGCGTGCGTCGAGCGGGCCGGCCGCCGATAGTTCGGCGCGCAATTGCGGCGAGCGCAGCACCTCGGCGACATGGCCGGCGAAGGCCTCGACGGTTTCCTCGCTGACCACGGCGCTGCGTGCGCCGCGCAATACCGTTGCCGTGCCCATCACCGCGGTCGAGACGATCGGCACGCCGAGCGCCATCGCTTCGATCAGCACCAATCCCTGGGTCTCGGTCGGCGAGGCGAATACGAAGGCGTCGCCGGCGCGATAGGCGTCGAGCAGGCTGGTGCGGCGGTCGAGGTTGCCGAAGAAGCGCACGTTGCGATCCAGGCCGTACTCTTTCGACAGCCGCCTGAGCCGCTCCGCATCCGGGCCTTCGCCGGCGATGATGAACATCAGCTCGGGGAAATCGGGGACCAGACGGCGCGCCACCTGCAGCAGGAAGGCGATGTTCTTCTCCACCGCAAGCCGGCTGACGGTGACGATGGTCGGCCGCCGTGCGTCGATCCCGTGTTCGGCGCGGAAACGCGAGCCGTCGCCATGGGCGAATTCGTCCAGGTCGATGCCGGTCGGCAACACTGTCGATGGCGTGGTCACGCCGTAGCGGTCCAGCACCTCGACCATCTGCGCGGTGGGCACGATCAGGTGATCGACGCCGTGGCAGAGCATCCGCGACACCCGCCGGGCGACGAAGCGCAGCATCGGCGCCGGCGCCCATGGCAGGTAGTGGCCGATGTATTCCTCGAAGTAGGTGTGGTAGGTCTCGACCGTCGGCCGGCCGCTGAGCTGCGCCAGTTGCACGCCGAGCCGGTGGGCGCGGAACGGGGTATGGATGTGGATCACGTCCCAGTGCCGCTGCGCCAGTTGCGGCAGAATCCTGCGCAGTTCGGGCGCGCGAATCAGGCGGTCTTCGGGATCGAAGAAGATCACCCGCGCCGGCAGCCGGACGATTTCGAATTCGTCGCTGTCGTGCAGCTCTTGGCCGCTGCCCGGACCGTAGTCGGGCACGACCAAGGTCACCGCGTGCCCGCTGCGCGCCAGCGACTGGGCGAAAGTCCGGATCGAGGTCGACACCCCGTTGACCCGAGGGAAGTACACGTCCGACAGCATCAGGATGTTCATCCTGCCCAGCCTAGGCCCCGCCGATGACGGATTTGTGGCGGCTGCGCCGGTCAGGCCGGCGCGTGCCGCTCGAACAGCAAGGGCGAAGCCAGACCGCACTGCGGGTGCATGCGGTTGAGGGTGTGGATGGCGCCGGCCACGCCGGTCATCAGCCCCGGGGTGAAGGCGTCGCGGGCGCGGCTGCCGACCGCGCCACGATGCTCCTCGATCGCCGAGACGATCTGGGCGCTGTGCTCGACCGGGTCGACCTGGGCGCTGCCCTGCGGGTCCAGGCGCGCGGCGCGGGTCAACAGTTCCCACAGCGCCAGATCGCCGTGGCAGAGCGTATGTCCCAGCCCCCAGCCGTCGCGACCGGCCGCGGCGGCGGCGCGGCGCAAGGTGCGCAGGTGCTGCTCGGCGCCGGTGCGGGCGTAAAGATCGCTCGCGGCCAGGCCGATGCCGACGCTGCCATGGCACCAGGCGTGCAGGAACTGGCGCTCCTCGGGGACCCGCGCGTCGAGCCAACTGCCGGCCGCATCGTCGTAGAGGCTGTCCTCGAAGGCGAAAGCGCGTTCGGCCAAGGCCAGCCAGCGCGCGCGGTCGCGGGCGTCGCCGGCGTCGCTGAGCCCGATCCGGGTCAACGCCCAGCCGATGCCGCTGGCGCCATGGGCGAAACCGCCGACCGGCTCGGCGAAGATAGTCGACGGCCAGCGTGCGCCGCGGTCGTCGACGATCGCCTGCGCTTCCATGTAGCGCGCCGCCTGCGCCGCCAACGCCGGCCAGCGCGGGTCGGCGTCGACCTCGGCGAGCTGCAGCAAGGGCACGATGGCGCCGCTGGCGCCTTCGAGCAGGTCGAGGTACTGGTCGCCGTCGAAGCCGGCCTGGGCCATCGCCTCGGCGCGCTCGACCGCCCATGCCAGCATCTGCGGCCGCCGCAGCAGATCGTGCAGCGCGACCCAGGTCCAGATCTGCGCACCGAAACCGATCATGCCGCCGACCGTGCTCGGCCGATCCTGCGCTTCGATCGCGCGCATCACCGCGATGGCGCCGTCGAGCGCGGCCTCGGTCCCCTCGACCGGGTCGGCGCGGCCCTGCCCGACCTCGTGCAGATAGCCGGCCAGCGCCAGCGCCACCCCGCCCAGGCCGGTGTAGAGGTCGGCCTGCAGCGGGCGCGTCACCCACCCGGTGTCGCCGAGCACCGGGCTGATCCAGGTCACCGTGCCGTCGCGGCCGCGCACCGCCAGTTGCAGCAGTTGTTCGACCGCGCGTGCCGCCGCCGCGCGACGGCGCGCGTCGAGGTGTTCGGCATGCGGATTGCGCGCGAAGACGTCGCTGCGCACGCGTTCGTTCCGGCCCAGGCGCTGGTTGAGGTCGACCGTGACCAGCGCGCTGCGGATGGTCAGCTCTTCCAGCTCGACCCGCATGCCGCGCCAGTGCAGCAGCGCCTCCTCGATGCGCGCTGTGTCGAGCGAGGCGACGAAGATCGGCACGTCGCCGCGGCGCATGTCGTCGATCTCGCCGTCGATCTCGGCCGGCGCCGACGGCGCGATCGGCAGCACCGCGGCGTTGCGCGCCAGGATGTCGCGGGCGCGCTCGATCGCCTTGGGCTCGTCGTGCAACGAGGCCGGATGCCAGAGCATGCGCATGATCTCGACATAGGCCTGGGTCGGGCGGCGGATGTCGCGCACCCGGCAGCCGAGAAAGCCCTGCAGCAGCGGCGCCAGCGCATCCTGCGCATCGAGCGCGCGCAGGCGCTCGGTGGCGGCCAGGAAGCCGTCGGTGATGCGGTCCCAATAGCGCGACACGTCGGGATGCGGGCTGGGATGGTTCTGCGATTGGCCGAAATCGGCGCTGACCACCTGCAGCCGCGCCTGCATCGTGCCCTCGTCGGCGATGGTCGGCACGCGGATCTGCGGCTGCTCGCCGGGCAAGCCGCCGGCCGCGGACAAGTCGATGCCGCCGAAGCCCAGCGCCGGCGCGCGAAACGGCACGATGCCGGTGCGCAGCACCGAGGTGCGGATCAACTCGGAGGCCAGATCGAAGGCCTGCCCGCGTCCGGACGGCGGCGGCTCGATTTCGACCGCGAACAGGCTCTCGACGTCGATCACGACAGGCACCGGCCCGGCCGCGATCAGGTTTTCCTGGTGGATGTCGGTGCCGCCGAGCAATTGCATCACCGCCAGCCAATGGCCGAGACGCCGATAGAAGCCGGCGAGTTCGTGGTCGCCCTCGCAATAGCGGTGCTCGACGAAGCCGGCCCAGCCGTAGGCGCCGCGGTCGAGCGCGTGCGGTACGCGGATGCGCAAGGGATCGTCGGCGAAAACCCGGGCGAGGAAGGCGTCCAGCGCCAGGTCGATGTTCAGCGAGCGCGGCTTGTACATCACCCGCCCGCCTTCCAGCGTCAGGCGGGCGACGGTCTGGCCGCCGTCGTGCAGATCGCCCTCGCCGGGCTGCACCGCGAGCAGGCGCCCGGCCGGACGGCCGAGCAATGCCGACAAGGCCCCGCGATCGGCGGCGAAACGCGCCGCCAACGATTCCAGCGCGAGCCGTTGCAATTCCAGCGAACGGCGCAGGCGCTCGTGCAGCGCCGGATAGCGCCGGCGCAGATGGGGGTCGAACTCGGGTTGGGTGGCCAGTGCGATGAACCGGGCGAACTGGCCGGCATCGTCGTCGGCCTCCAGTTGCCCGCCGAGCTTGGCCGCATGCAGTTCCAGCAACAGGGTGCGGCTGAGCTTGAGCCGGGCGTTGTCGTTGAGGCCTTGCTCGCCGACCGCGCGCAGCAAGGCGATCTCGTCGCGGTGCAAGCCTGGCGCCAGGGTGTCCAGGTTCGCGGCGAAAGCGCGCCGCGCGTCCAGGGTGAAGGCTTCGATGATCGGTAAAAACGATTCGCCGCTACGGTTTTCGCTCATCGGTTCGACGCGTCCTGCCTGGATCGATGGGTAGCATGCACGGACCGGTCGGCGCGCATGCGCGCGACGGCAGGCCGTCGTCCGGCGCTCGGCGACGAGGTTATCGCGCGCGCAGCGGCGCGGCTGCGGCGAGGCCCGACTGCGGTCGTGGGGTGACGGCGACGGCGAACCTGATAGCGCCGCGGCCTGCGAAACTCGCTCCCGACTTCCGCCGGGAGCGAGGCGTTCAGCTCAGCTACGGCTTAGCAGCACTGGCCGCCGCTGGAAGCGCTACAGCTGCTGCAGCGCGTCCACAGCGGCAGGCTGCTGTCGGTCAACGCGGCTTCGGTCGCGGACGTGCCTTCGATGTACAGCGGACCGGCGGGATTCTCCATGCCGCCTTCCGCACCGCTCAGCCAGCCCGAAACGATGTCGTCGATCTGTTGCATAAACCTCTCCTTGTTCACAACATAAGTGAAATCGGTCACAGTCCATCCCGGACATCCGTTCATCGAAGTCCGCGCTAGCCCGGTCCCGATCGTTGACGTCGAACGTAAGCGAAGCCCTTTGCTCCGGAGCGATCGTGCCGCCATCGAACTCCGACGCCTCAACTCCGCGCGGACACGCTGCGCGCTCGGACCGGTCGGTGTCAACTGTCAGTTACGACGCTGCAATGCACCATCGATTGCGCGAACGCAACCGCGGTAACGTCGTCTGGACCGCGGTGGATCCCGCCTCGTCCGCTTCGTCGCGGCGGCAATCCCGGCTTCGTGCCGCGTCGATGCCGCGCGACTGCGAACGCGCATGCCCAGTCTTATAACTTCGTCACGAAATACACGGCGCCCGCCAATAGGAATAGCTTGAACATCGAACTCGATCCGCCCGCTCCCCGCCGACGCCGCTGGCTGCGCTCGTCCCTCGCCGTTTTCGCGCTGGCCTGGCTGGCGGCGAGCGTCTACCACGTCTACAAGCCCTTGCCGCCCGGCATCGCCCAGCACTGGCCGCTGCGCTCGGCCGACCAGGTCGAATTGCTGACCGACGTCACCTGGGTCGACGCCGACCGGCAGGGCCACAGCGAACAGCAGGTGTTCGACGAAACCCTGCGCCTGATCGGCCAGGCCCGACGCGGCGTGGTCGCCGACCTGTTCCTGTTCAACGACTTCGGCGGCGATGCCGCCAGCCCGCGCCACCGCCGCCTCAGCAGCGAACTCAGCGCGGCGCTGATCGCCCGCAAGCGCGCCGTGCCGCAGTTGCAGGCGGTGCTGATCACCGACCCGATCAACACCGTCTACGGCGGTCTGGAATCGCCGCAATTGCAGGCTTTGCGCGCGGCCGGCGTGGAGGTGGTGATCACCGACCTGCGCCGCCTGCGCACGCCCAACCCGGCCTGGTCGGGCCTGTGGCAGTTGTGCTGCGCCTGGGCCGACAACGATGCCCAGGGCGGTTGGCTCGCCAATCCGTTCGGGCCCGGCAAGGTCACCCTGCGCAGTTGGCTCGCCCTGTTCAATCTCAACGCCAATCATCGCAAGACCCTGGTCGTCGACGAAGGCGACGGCTGGACCGCGTTGATTTCCTCGGCCAACCCGCACGACGGCAGCAGCCGCCACGGCAATATCGCCCTGCGTTTTCGCGGCGCCGCCGCGCTCGACGTGCTGATGAGCGAGCGCGCGGTGGTGGCGATGTCGCAGGGCCGCTGGCCGCCCGGCCTGCCGGTGGCCGCGCCGCCGCCGAGCATCGTCGACACCACGTCGGCGCCGCGCGTGCAGTTGCTGACCGAAGCCCGTATCCGCGACGCACTGCTCGCCGCGATCGACGGCGCGCGCGGCGGCGACCGCATCGATATCGCGGTGTTCTATTTCTCCCATCGCGGCCTGGTCAACGCGGTGGTCGCTGCGCACAAGCGCGGGGTCGGCGTGCGCGTGCTGCTCGACCCCAACGAAGATGCGTTCGGGCGCAAGAAAGATGGCGTGCCCAATCGCCAGGTCGCCAGCGAACTGCACGCGGCCGGCGTGCCGTTGCGCTGGTGCGACACCCATGGCGAGCAATGCCACGCCAAGCTGCTGTTGAAGACCGCCCGCGACGGCCGCATCGACCTGATCGCCGGCTCGGCCAACTACACTCGGCGCAATCTCGACGACTACAACCTGGAAACCAGCGCGCGGGTGGTGGCCGAGTCCGACGCGCCGGTCGCGCGCCGGGCCGCCGCCTATTTCGAACAGAGCTGGGGCAACGGCGACGGCCGCGGCATCAGCGTCGATTACCCGCGCTACGCCGACGAATCCGGCCGGCGCAAGCTGTGGTACCGCTTCGGCGAAGCCAGCGGGCTGTCGAGCTACTGACGGCGATAACGAACGAAGGCGCGGGAACGCCTCGCCCTGGTGCGGTCGCGGCCGTCGGCAACCGCGCCGTGCAGCGAATTCAAGCGTCGCGGCCGCCCTGACCGGCCAGGAATTCCTCCAGGCCGGGACAGCCGAGGCGATGCCAGGCCGGATAGTCCATGCGATAGAACGCCGTAGCGCTGCCGCTCATCGCCGCCAGCGCCGCGGCGCTGCCTTCGCGACGGTAGAGCTCGAGGATGCGTTGGTCCTCTTCCCGCAGACGCTGCTGTAGCGACGGTGCAGGTGCGCGACGCAACGGCACCGTGGGCCTCGGCAAGGCATCCAGCGCGCGCGCTTCGAGCAAGTGCGGGCGATACGACGGTTGCGGCGCCAAGGCCGCCAGCCAGGCGCCGCAGGCCAGCTCGCGGAAGGAATGCGCGAACAGCAGGTCGTGGAGGTCCTCGTCGAGAGCGCCGATACCGCGCAAGCCGAGGTAGTACGCCTCCGGATCTTCATGCCGCGCCTGCGGGTATTCGGCCAGCACCGGCGCATGTTCTTCGCCCGCGGCGAGCATGGCGGCAAGGAAATGCGGCTTGGCCAACGGCGGCAAGCCGTCGATCGCCCACGCCAAGTCTTGAGACAGGTAGTGCATGTGCACCGCTCCGGATCGGCGTCTGCCTCCGCGCGATCGCGGCCCGCGGCCGCATCGCCAGCCCGCGACGCGGTGGCCCCGCCCCGTGCTGCAGCGCAATGTGCCCCATCGGACGATGGCGCGCGCGGGCCCGCGGTGGCTCACTGCGGCCACGCCGGACTCGCTGCCGGCCTGGGAGTCGATCGCATGTCCGCTTTGCACCGTCCCTCCATGAGCCCGGGTTCGCATCGCGCGGCCGTACGCATCGCCGGCTTCGCCCTCGCCCTCGGCGCGCTGTGCGCGGCGGCGCCGGCGCTGGCCTTGACCGAAGTCACCGGCTTCGGCAGCAACCCGGGCAATCTGCGCATGTACAAATACGTGCCGCCCGGATTGCCGGCCGATGCGCCCCTGGTCGTGGCCCTGCACGGCTGCGCCCAGAGCGCGGCGAGCTACGACGCCGAAACCGGCTGGGAGTCGCTCGCCCAGCGCTGGCATTTCGCCCTGCTGCTGCCGCAGCAGCAAAGCGCCAACAACGCCAACGCCTGCTTCAACTGGTTCGAGAGCGGCGACAGCACGCGCGGCCAGGGCGAGGCCTTGTCGATCCGGCAGATGATCGAGCGCATGCGCAGCGATCACGCCGGCGCCGCCGACCGCGTCTATATCACCGGCCTGTCCTCGGGCGGCGCCATGACCGCGGTGATGCTGGCGACCTACCCCGAAGTGTTCGCCGGCGGCGCCATCGTCGCCGGCATACCCTACCGCTGCGCGTTGGGCTCCAGCGCGGCGTTTTCGTGCATGTCGCCCGGCACCGACCTGACGCCGGCGCAATGGGGCGACAAGGTGCGCGCAGCGAGCAGCCACGCCGGCCCCTGGCCGATCGTCTCGATCTGGCACGGCGACGCCGACTACGTCGTGCGTCCGGCCAATCAAGCCGAAAGTCTGCAGCAATGGACCAACGTACATGGCATCGACGCGGTCGCCGACGTCGAAGACAACGTCGCCGGCTATCCGCACAAGGTGTATCGCGATGCCGCCGGACAGTCGCGCGTGGAAACCTACTCGATCACCGGCATGGGCCACGGCACGCCGGTCGACCCCGGCAGCGGCGAAAGCCAGTGCGGCACGGCCGGCGCCTACGTGCTCGATGTCAACCTGTGTTCGAGCTACTACATCGGCCGCTTCTGGGGGCTGGACGATCTGGACCCGAATCCGCCGCAGGTCGCGCTGACCTCGCCGGCGGACGGCGCCTCGGTCAGCGGCGTGGTCGCCCTCGGCGCGAACGCCAGCGACGATGTCGGCGTGGAGCGCGTGGATTTCCTCATCGACGGCGCGCTGCTCGCCAGCGATGGCGAAGCGCCCTATGCGGCGAGCTGGGACAGCAGCACCGCCAGCAACGGTATCCACCATCTGCAAGCGCGCGCCGAGGACGTGACCGGCAACACCGCCGTCTCGCTCGCAGTCCAGGTTGAGGTCAGCGGCGGTACCAGCGGACCGCCCCTGGTGATGGAATTCGACAACGAAGAAGCCAATGACGGCTACGTCAAGGCCAATGCCGACGCCAGCGCCGCCGCGGTCGGCACACTCGAAGCGAGCTATGGCCTGGCGATCGGCCGCGGCAGCGACGGCAAACACAACCGCAGCCTGCTCTCGTTCGATACCTCGGCCCTGCCCGATGGCGCGACCGTGGTTGCGGCCTCGCTCAGCGTCGCCTACCGCAGCGCCTACGGCGATCCCTGGAGCCAGCCGGCCGCCAATCGCCTGCTGGTCGATGCGCGCAGCGGCTGCTTCGGCGCCTGCACCATCGAAGCCAGCGACTATTCGGCCGCCGCCGATGCAACGGCGGTGGCGGAACTCGCGCGCTTCAGCGGCGGCCGCCAGACCAGCACTGCTTTCAGCGCGGCCGGCCTGACTGCGCTCAACCGCGGCGGCCGCACCCAGTTGCGCCTGCGTTTCGAGCAGCCGCCGGGCGCCACCCACTACCTGTGGATCGACCACGGCGCGAGCGCGAAATTGCGGGTCGAATACCGGCCCTGAGTCCCAATTCAGCACCGGCGCCGCAGCGCCCCGCACCCCCGTCTCGCGAGCCAAGACGGGTTTGCCGTATCGTTGGCGCATGGACGACCTTCGCTACCTGCGCGGCTACAACGAGCGCGTACTCGACCAGGTGCGTGCGCTGATCGACAGCGGGCGCCTGGGCGAAGTGCTGCGCAACCGCTACGGCAGCCGCCACCAGGTGCGCGACGACAAGGCCCTGTTCGAGTACGTGGTCGAGATCAAGGACCGCTACATGCGCAAGAGCGACCCGCTCAACAAGGTGATCTACGACAACAAGCTGCACGTGGTGCGGCATGCATTGGGCACCCATACCGCGATCTCGCGGGTCCAGGGCGGTCGGCTCAAGGCCGCGCGCGAGATCCGCATCGCCACCCTGTTCCGCGATGCGCCGGCCGAATTCCTCGAGATGATCGCGGTGCACGAGCTGGCCCACTTGAAACACCGCGACCACGACAAGCCGTTCTACCAGCTGTGTGCGCACATGGACCCGGACTATCACCAGCACGAGTTCGACCTGCGCCTGTACCTGACCCAGCTCGAACTCGAAGCCGCGACCAAGCGCGCCAGCGGCGCCGCACCGGGATCCGACGACAGCGATGCTCAGGCCGCGAGCGGCGCGCGGCCGTAATTGCTCGCATAGGCGTTCTCGACGCCCGGCAGGATCTCGACGATCGAGAAATAGCGATCCCAGAACGGCGTTTCGCGCAGCGCCTCGACCACGAGTTCGTAGGCGTGGTGGCTGCGCGCCTGCCATTGCCACAGATCGGTGACTCGGGCGCTGTAGAACTCGATGTCGTAGAAGCGCAGGCTGACCTCGTCGCGGTGCTTGCGCAGGATCGGGACGACCCATTCTTCGAGCAAGCGAAACCGGGTGTCGATGTCGAACCCGAGCCATTCCGGCTGGGTCTTGACCAGCATGAATACGGTCAGGGGAAAAGTCTCTTGTCGTTCGCTCATGAGGTTCTCGTTGGCGTTGCGGGGAAAGTGGGAACACAATATGAGCGATTGCTCACATTAACTACTCGCATTCGCCATGCCTTCGCCGCGCCGCAAAATCAGCCTCAAACCCCGTAAAAAGCCCAGCCAAAGCCGCGCCGCCGAGACCGTTGCGGCGATCCTGGAAGCGGCGGCTCGCATTCTCGAGCGCGGCGGCCTGCCGGCGTACAACACCAACGCCGTCGCCGAGCGCGCCGGCGTCAGCATCGGCTCGCTGTACCAGTACTTCCCCAACAAGGACGCGTTGACGGCGGCGCTCATCGACCGCGAGACCGCCACCCTGCTCGCCGATCTGGCCGCGGTGCCGAACCATGCGAGCTATGCCGACGGCGTCGTCGCCCTGGTACGCGCGGCGATCGCCCATCAGTTGCACCGGCCGGCCTTGGCGAGACTGCTGGATTTCGAGGAGCGGCGGCTGCCGATGCGCGATCGCGATCTGCAGGTCGACCGCGCCGCGCAGGCCTGCGTGCTCGGCCTGCTGCGACGGCCCGACGCGCCGGCCGTCGCCGGCGACGGCGCCACCTCGGCCGAGCTGCTCGCCCTGGACGCCATCGCCATCGTCCGCAGTCTCGTCGATGCCGCTGGGGAACGCGGCGAAACCGAGGCCGCGCCGCTGCAAAGGCGCGTGCTGCACGCGGTGTTCGGCTATCTGGGCCAGCCGCGCGCCGCCGAAGCGACGGCGAAGACGCGCAAGCGCACCGAATCGCTCCGGCCGGCCGGGTGACCGCGCCCGGCGTCCGTCGTCGAGTCCGGATCAGACCCCGCTGCGCTCCTCGCGCACCGCCATCAACGCGATCAAGGTCAGCGCCGCGGCGCCGGCGAGGTAATAACCGACGTAGGCCAGACCGTAGCGGCCGGCGAGCCAGGTCGCGATATAGGGCGCCAGCGAGGCGCCGAAGATCCCAGCCAGGTTGAACGCCAGCGAGGCGCCGGTGTATCGCACCGGGGTCGGGAACATCTCGGCGAGGATGGTGCCGAGCGGCCCGTAGGTCAGGCCCATGATGCCCAGGCCCAGGCCGAGGAACAGCAGGGTGCCCCAGGCGCTGCCGCTGGCGAACAAGGGCGCGAAGCCGATGCCGAACAGCATGATCGCCACGGTCGACAGGATCATCGCCAGGCGCCGGCCGCGGCGATCGGCGAACATCGCCGACAACGGGATGGTCGCGGCGAAACAGAGCACGCCGCCCAGCTGCAGTTGCAGGAACTGCTCGCGCGAGTAGCCCAACTGCGAGGTGCCCCAGCTCAGCGCGAACACCGTCATGAGATAGAACAGCACGAAGGTCGCGAGCGCGGCGAAGGTGCCGGCGACCAAGGCGCCGGGATGCTTGACCAGTACCTCGAACATCGGCAGGCGCACGCGCTCGTGATGGTCGATCGCGCGCTGGAACGCCGGGGTCTCGCTGATCCGCAGCCGCACCCACAGGCCGACGAACACCAGCACCGCGCTGGCCAGGAACGGCACCCGCCATCCCCAGGCGAAGAAGGCCTCGTCGCCCATGCTGTCGGTCAGCACCAGGAAGATGCCGGTCGACAGGAAAAACCCGATCGGCGCGCCGAGCTGCGGAAACATGCCGTACCAGGCGCGCTTGCCCGGCGGCGCGTTCTCGGTCGCCAGCAACACCGCGCCGCCCCATTCGCCGCCGAGCCCGAGGCCCTGACCGAAACGGCACAGCGCCAGCAGGATCGGCGCGGCGATCCCGATGCTCTGGTGTGTCGGCAACAGGCCGATCGCCACCGTCGACAGGCCCATGGTCAGCAGCGCCGCGACCAGGGTGGCCTTGCGGCCGATGCGGTCGCCGAAGTGGCCGAACACCGCCGAACCGACCGGCCGGGCGAAGAACGCCAGGGCGAAGGTCGCCAGCGATTGCAGGGTCGCCGAGGCAGGGTCGGCCGAGGGGAAGAACAACTTCGGGAACACCAGCACCGCCGCGGTGGCATAGATGTAGAAGTCGAAGAATTCGATGGTGGTGCCGATCAGGCTGGCGAACAGCACGCGGGACGGAGAATTGGCGGACGCCGGTGCTGCTGCGCTCATTGCGTGTTCCAGCTTGGGGACCGGTGAATTGTTACCCGATCCGGGCGCCCGCAGGGAGCAGCATTGCCAGGCGCGGACAGCCGACTCCGGCATGGCCTGCGCACACGGGGCGCACACCCTCCAGCCAGAACGCCCAGTGGTCCCGTGCGCGCCGATCCGGCAAGGTGTCGCCATCCCCCGCACGAGTCCCGCCCATGAGCGAATCCCCCATCCGCGTCGCCCTGATCGGTTACGGCTTCGCCGGCGGGACCTTCCACGCGCCCTTGATCGCGGCGACGCCGGGCCTGCGCCTGAGCGTGGTCGGCTCGCGCGATGCCGGCAAGGTCCAGGCCGACCACGCCGACGTCGCGGTGCTCGCCGACCCGTTCGCCGCGGCCACCGATGGCCGGGCCGACCTGGTGGTCGTCGCCACGCCGAACGACAGCCACGCCCCGCTCGCCCGCGCCGCGCTCTGCGCCGGCAAGCACGTGGTGGTCGACAAGCCCTTCACCCTCGACCTGGCCGAGGCGCGCGAGCTGTCCGCACTGGCCGCAGACCAGGGCCGCCTGCTGTCGGTATTCCAGAACCGGCGCTGGGACAGCGATTATCTCGGCATCAGGCAGGTCATCGACGACGGCTTGATCGGCGAGGTCGCGCATTTCGAATCGCATATCGACCGCTACCGGCCGCAGGTGCGCGAGCGCTGGCGCGAACAGGCCGGCCCGGGCAGCGGGCTGTGGTGGGACCTCGGCCCGCATCTGGTCGACCAGGCCCTGCATCTGTTCGGGCTGCCCGAGCGGGTGATCGCCAGCCTGGCGACCCAGCGCGCGGGCGCGCAGGTCAGCGACTGGGCGCATGCGGTGCTCGAATACGGCACGCGCCGGGTGATCCTGCACGGCAGCATGCTCGCCGCCGGCGGCAGTCCGCGTTTCCTGGTGCATGGCACCCGCGGCAGCGTGGTCAAGACCCTGGCCGACCGGCAGGAAGCGCAACTGCTGTCCGGCCTGCGCCCGGGTGCGGCCGACTGGGGGCGCGACGAGGACGAGCTGATCCTGCACGACGCCGACGGCTGCCGCCGTCTGCCGACGCCGGCCGGCGACCAGCGCCGCTACTACATGGCGGTGCGCGATGCGCTGCTCGGCCACGGCCAGAACCCGGTGACGCCGGCGCAGGCGATCGCGGTGATGGCGGTGCTGGAAGCGGCGGTGGCATCGGCGGCGACCGGGCGCGCCACCGTGCCGGCCCTGAGCGACAGCGAGCGCGTCGGTTTCGGCTGAGCGCGCGTTTTTGTCTGTTGCGGAAACATCGCTGCCGCAGCGGCAACAAATGCAGCGATGTTCCGGTTTGCCGGACGCGCCCGCATGGGATATCGCTGCGAAACCGTAGGCGCGATGCGCAAGCGTCGCAGACCGGCCGGCGCGGCGCGCGCACGATCGAAGCGCCGACCTGATCGCAGAACAGCAAAGCGGACTTAAGCCCGCCGGCTATTGCGCTTCGCATCATGGTTTCGCGCCGGCCCGCTTTCCTACTCTGAGCGCGCATCCAGTGCGGCGCAGCGGCGTTCAGGGCCGAGGCGCCGAGCCCGGATGCGGTCGCGCGACGGATCGGCCGGAGACGTTGCCCGGCCACCGGACGTGCCGACATTGGCGCACAAGCACTAGGTTCCGACCCGGCCGCACACTCGAAAGGCACTGGCGCAAAGCCAGGCCGCGCTTTGGTTCGGGGGGATAGACCGCCGTCATGAAAGGACGGCGTCCGCCGTCGAAGGCGCCGCACCGCGCGTCGCCGCGACGCCATCCGCGTCTTCATCCAACGCTAGGGGAATCACCATGAATCAGCATGTTTATCCGGCGATCCGGACCGCTCGCCTGGGCGCCCTCGCCTGCGCCCTGAGTCTGGGCTTGTTCGCGCAACAGGCCGCCGCGCAAAGCAGCGAAGTGTCGAGCGCGGCGGTCCGCGCCTGCGGCGTCGGCGGCAGCGTGACGGTCAGCGTGCTCGGCCTCTCCACCACCCTGCCGCTGTCCTGCGTCGGCCAAGCCCAACGCAGCAGCGCCGGCAGCGACGACAATTCGGTCGCCGACATCGAACTCGGGCTGCTCGGCATCGTCGACGTGATCAAACTCGCCGCCGCCCATCAAAGCGCCGACTACACGCTGGCGACCGGGGCGACCGCGCTCGATGGCGCGTCCGAAGCCGCCGGAGTGAGCTTGATCCAGGACATCGTCACCGCCGAAGGCGTGCGCGGCTCGCTGTCCTGCGATTCGCTGTCCGGCAGCACCCGCCTGCACTGCCAGGCCGGCACCACGGTCGCGCGGGTGCGCCTGGGCGGCGGCGACATCGTCGACCTGCCCTCGCCGCTGCCGCGCGACTTCACCGTGCCGATCGGCGCGACTTTGCGCCTGACCGTACTCGGCATTCCGATCGCCGTACCGGTCGGCGGCTCGCTGATCCTCAATCAGTCCAGGGCGGCCGGCGTCGGCAGCCGCAACGTGCTGGTCACGCACCAGCCGGCGCTGCTCGAACTTGGCGGCAGCGTGTCGGTCGGCGGCCTCGGTTTGGTCGCGGTGCGCGTGGAAGCCACGGCCAGCCCCTCGGTCATCAGCGTCAACGCCACCCGCCCGGTCACTGCGGTCACCATCGACGAGCTGTAATCGCCGGACGACGAGCTGGGCAGAGCCTCGTCGCGCCTCCGCACCGATGCCGGTGCGGAGGTCATGCCCACGCGGACTTTCCCCGGCAACCATCAAAGGCGCGCGAGCTTCGCCGTGGCCGGCCACCGCACGCACGCCAATTACGGCCTGGCTGGCCACTCCCTTCGCCGCATGGCAATGTCCTGCGCCAGCGATGCGCAACCGCACCGCAGGCGGCGCCTCGCCACCTTGCCCGTCGCGCCCACCGCTGCCGCGAGCTCGGCGCTTCCGGCAAATCCGCAACCTGGATCAAGTCCGCCGGCCCACACTGGCGCAGCACGACGCCACCGGAGCCCCGCTTGAACCGCAGCAGCACCTTCGACCACTACAGCGCCCGCATCGAGAAGGTCGTCGCCTTCATGTCGAGCCGGCTCGACCAGCCGCTGACGCTGGCGCAGCTCGCCGAAGCCGGGCATTTCTCGCCGTTCCATTTCCACCGGGTCTATCACGGCCTGATGGGCGAGACCATTGCCAGCACCCAGCGCCGGCTGCGCCTGCATCGCGCCGCCAACGATCTGCTGACCAGCGAACACAGCATCGGCCAGATCGCCAGCCGCGCCGGCTACGGCAGCGTGGCCGCATTCACCCGCGCATTCGGCGCCACCTACGCCTGTGCGCCGGCGGCGTTCCGCAAGCGTCGTGCCGCCCTGCCCGCGTTGTCGCGCGCAGCCTTCGACCCGACCCTGGAGAGCCTGATGTACAGCGCCGAAATCGCCACCCTCGCCCCGATCCGCACCGTCGCCCTGCCGCACACCGGCGATTACCAGACCATCGGCGACACCTTCAACGCCTTGTACGCCTGGGCCGGCCCGCGCGGGCTGATGCATCAGGACACGCGTTACCTCGGTATCTATTACGACAGCCCGGCCGACACCCCGCAGGAGCAATTGCGTTCGGACGCCTGCCTGACCGCGCCCGGCGGCATCGAACTCGGCGAAGGCATGCGCTGGGTCGAGATCGCCGGCGGTCGCCATGCCGTGGTCGTGCACACCGGCCCCTACAACGAGTTGCACCGCGCCTACGACTGGCTGTTCTGCCAATGGTTGCCGGCGAGCTTCGAGGAAGCCGGCGACGCGCCGGTGTACGAGGAATACCTCAACGACCCCTCGAGCCTGCCGCCGGCCGAATGGAAGACCGCGATCTGCCTGCCCTTGAAGTAAGCCCGCGCACGTAGTCCCGACACAGGCGGCCGCGCGCCGGCCGCCTGTCTTCAACTCGCGCTTACATCCGGGGCGCTACCTTGGGCGCATGACGACATCGATCCGGTCGCAGTCGCGGAATGATCCGCGATGAGCGCGCAGTGCGATTACAGTTTCGGCATCGAGGAAGAATTCTTCCTGGTCCGCCCGGAATCCCGATTGCTGGCCTCGCAGGTGCCGCCGCGGTTGTGGAAGCGGGCCCGCGCCGAGTTCGGCGAATCGATCGAAAGCGAACTGCTGCAGGCGCAGATCGAGATCGCCTCGCCGATCCTGTGCGACATCGGCCAGGCCCGGCGCCAACTCGGCGAGCTGCGCCGCGGTCTGTCGGCACTGGCCCACGAACACGGTCTCGCCCTGCTCGCCGCCGGCACTCATCCGTTGGGACTTTGGCGCGAACAGACCGAAACCGACAAGCCGCGCTACCGGCAACTGGTCGAGGACTTCCAGATCGTCGCCCGGCGCAGCCTGGTCTGCGGCCTGCACGTGCACGTGCAACTGCCCGACGATGTCGACCGGGTCCAGGTGATGAATCGGGCGATGCCGTGGCTGCCGCTGTTGCTGGCGCTGTCGACCTCGTCGCCGTTCTGGGACCGCCTGCGCACCGGCCTGATGAGTTACCGCCAGGCGATGTACGACGAGTGGCCGCGCACCGGCATTCCGGATTTCTTCGAAAGCGAGGCCGACTACGACGCCTTCGCCGCGGTGCTGGTGCGCGCCGGCGCGATCGCCGATGCGAGTTCGCTGTGGTGGGCGATCCGGCCCTCGCCGAACTATCCGACCGTCGAGTTGCGCATCGCCGATGCCTGCACCCGCCTGGACGACAGCCTGGCGATCGCGGCCCTGTACCGCTGCCTGATGCGCCATCTGGTCATGCATCCGGCACAGGCGCCGGCCTGCAACGCCGGCGTGCGCCGGATCATCGACGAGAACCGCTGGCGCGCCAAGCGCTTCGGCCTGCAAGCCGAGTTCATCGACGAACGCGGCAACACCGAACCGGCCCTGGCCCAGTTGCAACGCCTGCGCGAGCTGTGCCGCGAGGACGCGCAGGCGCTGGACTGCGTCGAGGCCCTGGCCTCGATCGACGACATCCTGGCGCGCGGCACCAGCGCGCATGCGCAGCTGGCGCTGTACCGCCAGCAACGCGACGGCGGCGCCAGCCGCACGGCGGCGCTGAAGGCGGTGGTCGACTGGCTGCTGCACACTACCGTACCCGCTGCCTGAGGCTGCGACGATGCCCGCCCACGACCGAGAACCCGCCATGCCCGCGCCCGCCCGCAAACTGCTGATCGGCCTGTCGCCGCGGCTGATGCGCAACCTGCCGCCGTCGTACGGTTTCCGCAACAAGACCCTGCAATACCTCGAACAATCGATGGCGCACTGGGTCATGTCGAGCGGTGCGCTGGTGGTGATGATCCCGACCGTCGACGCGCTCGGCGAGGTGCAGGCCACCGACTTGTCGGTGCGCGATTACGCCCGTTCGCTCGACGGCCTGATCCTGCAGGGCGGCGCCGACATCGACCCGCAGGCCTATGGCGAGCGTCCCAGCGAAATGCTGATGACGACCGATCCGGAGCGCGACCGCTTCGAGTTGAACCTGCTGCGCGCCTTCATTGAGGCCGGCAAACCGGTGCTCGGCATCTGCCGCGGCATGCAGTTGATCAACGTCGCCCACGGCGGCAACCTGTACCAGGACCTGGTCGACGGCGGCGCCACCCGCAGCCAGCACTACATTCCGGCGCGCTACGACGAGCACGCGCACTCGCTGCGGATCCGCGAAGGCGGCTGGTTCGCCGAGCTGTACCCGCAGGCGCGAGCGCAGGCCCAGGTCAATTCGATCCACCACCAGGGCATCAAGAGCCTCGGCGAGGGCCTGGAAGTGGAAGCTTGGTCGGAAGACGGCATTCCCGAATGCATCCGCAGCGCCGGCAGCGGCTTCGTGGTCGGCGTGCAATGGCACCCGGAATTCCACGACCAGCGTTTTCCCGACCTGTTGCCGGGACGGCCCCTGCTGATGGCTTTCATGGAAGCGGCGCGCAAACGCGAGCAGGCCGAAGCAGGTGCGGCCGGCGCAGGGCCGGGCGCCCCCTGATTCGAATGGCGACCGCGCCGCGCGATGGCGGCGAGGGTCGCGAGCGAGCCGCCGCTTACAGCGCGGCGGTCACCACGATTTCGACGCGGAATTTCGGATTGGCCAGCGGCGCCTGCACGGTCGCGCGCGGCGGCGTGTGCCCGGGCGCGACCCAGCGGTCCCACACTGCGTTCATGCCGGCGAAATCCTCCATGTCGGCCAGGAAGATCTGCGCCATCAGTATGCGGGTCTTGTCGGTACCGGCGCGCGCGAGCAAGGCATCGATCGAAGCCAGGGTTTCGCTGGTCTGCCCGGCGATGTCGAGGTCCTCGCTGTCGGGCACCTGTCCGGCCAGGTAGGCGACGCCGTTATGGATCGCCATTTCCGACAAACGCGCGCCGACGTCGAATCGCTGGATCATGCATCACCTCCCGTGGGTAAGGCGGCCATTGTCGGTCAAAGCGGCGCCGCGAACACGCACGCCGTCTCACTCCGGCGGCCGGCTCGAAACCACGGCCCGGCGGATGATCGGCGCCGACCGGCCAGGAGCGCCGTCGCGCGCGACTAGGCGGTTTACAGCTCCGGCGTGCTGGCCTCGATGATGCGCTGGCTTTCCTCGCGCTCGCCGCTGCGGTCCGGGCCGCTGAGGGCGGCGTCGGCATTCGCGCGATGCTGGGCGCGCACGTCCGGCGGCAGCACGTCGATCTGCCGGTGCGCCTGCGCCACCGCGCGTTCGCCGGGCTTGAGCTGGCAGTTGCGACTGAGGATTTCCAGTTCGTCGCCGGTCTGGGCCGCGCCGCTCTGCAGATTGACCACCACGCCGAGGGTGTCGCCCATCGGCTCGAGCCGGGTGCAGATCGCATCGATGGTGCCGTAGCTGCGCTGGCCGTTGCGGTCGACGATGGCCAACAGGTTTTCGTCGTCGACCCACACCGCCGAACGCACGCCGGCCACGCTCTTGGCCGCGATGCGCGCATTCTCGCGATCGATCCGGCGGGCCGGGTCGACCAGGCGGATCGCGCGGCGCAGGTCGCGATCGAGCGCCTCGACGTTCTGGTGCAGGGCGACCTGGTCGCCGGCGATCGCCTGGCCGCGCATCTTCGCCAAGCGTTCGGCGGTTGCGTTGCGGTCGATCGGCACGCCGGCGCGCGCGGGTTTCTGCGCCGCTTCGCGCTCGGCCTGGCCGTCGCAGGCGCTCAGCGCCGTCGTCAACATCGCCGCGCAGAGAACTGCGGCAACCGCGCGAACTGCATTTGCGCCACGTTTCATCGCATCACCTCGTGCAGTGAGGACGGCCCGTATCGATCGGCCGGGCCTTGGCCGCCCCGACCGCTTTATACCCCGCGACGGCCCGGAACGGTTGCCGCATCGCAACGCAAGTGGGACCGCGGTCGCGCCTCGGCCGCTCGCGCACGAGCGCCGGCCGGGCCTGGCCGCGTTTCGCGACCGCGTCCCGGATTCGCCGGCGACCGCACCGTTACAGTCGGTCGCAGGTCGCTCGCGACCGTCGCCACCCGCACGCGGCCTTGACCGGCCCCTGCCTGACCCGGGAACGGCCGGCTATCGCACCGGCCGCAGCGACGGCGCCCGACCGAGGCAGCGCCCATAACCATAAGCAAGCCGCATCCAACGCCTCGCATCCGGATCGACCGCGTGCGTACCCCGGGGGGACCGAGAGTCCACAACCGAGGATACGTATGAACGCACCCCACCCGACCGTGCCCCACCCGACCGCGATTCGCGGCAAGCCCCACCGCAGCGCCTGGGCCGTCGCCGCCCTGCTCTGCGCCCACAGCGTTTTCGCCGCACCGCAGGCAGCGCCACAGGACCTGTCCGCCGCAAGGAGCGAAATTGCGCAGGCCGGGCCCAGCGCCGCCTGCAGCTATGTCGACTGGAGCCGCGGCATCAACTACCCGCTCGGCACCGTCGTGAAATATCTGCCCGACGGCCGGTACTACAAGCTGGTCAACGTCGGCAGCAACGGCAGCGACGGCACCGACCCGACCATCAGCACCTGGTACTGGCAGCCGACCAGTTGCGACGACACCAGCCCGCCGGGCGGCGGCGGCTTCATCGTCACCCAGGCCCAGTTCAACCAGATGTTCCCGAACCGCAATCCCTTCTACACCTATGCCGGCCTGGTCGCGGCGATCAAGTCGTATCCGAATTTCGCCCACGAAGGCGGCGACACCATCGCCCGCCAGGAAGCCGCGGCCTTCCTCGCCAACGTCAACCAGGAAACCGGCGGGCTGGTGCACATCCGAGAACTCAACCAGGCCAACTGGAACCATTACTGCGCGCCGGCCGGCACCTGCGGCAACAAGCAGTACTACGGCCGCGGGCCGATCCAGCTCAGTTGGAACTACAACTACGCCGCCGCCGGCAACGCGCTCGGCCTGGACCTGCTAAACAACCCGGACCTGGTCGCGACCAATGCCGCGATCGCCTGGCAGACCGCGCTGTGGTACTGGATGACCCAGCGCGGCGGCGCCAGCAACACACCGCACCAGGCGATGGTCAATCTGCGCGCGTTCGGCGAGACCATCCGCGCGATCAACGGCGGCATCGAATGCAACGCCAGCGGCGTGGGCCACCAGCAGATGCTCAACCGCGGCGCCTACTACCGCAATTTCGCCGCGATCCTCGGCGTGCCGCCGGGCAACAACCTCACCTGTTGATCGCCGCCGCGTCCTGATCGATGCCGGGTCCGGCCGCCGCTGACGCGCGCGGCCGGACCTTGCGGCGCCGGAAGAACCGCGCTTGCGAGACGCCATCGACGCGGCGCAGCAGTGCGGCGCTATTGCGGCACCATCGAACACGCGCCGCTGCCGTTCGGCGGCGGTCGCTGCGGAAAGGTCGTTTCCGGATACACGTGCACCGGCGTGGTGGCGACGAAGCCGTCGGCGAAGGCGAATTCGACGAAGGCCGCCGACCAGCCCGACGCGGGCTGGATCAAAACGGCGTCGGCGCCGTTGCGCGTCGGGGTCAACGGCGATTCGCGATAACGGATGCCGCAGGCGTAGCGGAAATCGCGGCCGTTCGGATTGTCGGCGACCCACAGCCTGGCGCTGACCGGCCGCTCAGAGGTCCGCGCGCTGAGCCGCAACTGGCCGCCGCGCCGGGCCAGACGCGCACGCACGCTCGGCAGGGATTCGTTGCGCCCCCAGCGTTGCAGGGCCGGGATCAGGGTTTCGCGCATGTGCCGGCGCACGCCGCCGTGATCGGCGTTCGGCGCCGCGCGCAGGCTGGTGGCGCCGGGGAGATCGTCGAGATACAGGCGCTGCGCGTCGGGCGGAAAGAAATCGTCGCCGCTGGCGCTGACCAGGTACTTCGGGATGCGCAGGCGCTGGCGATGCCGGGTGCGCAGATAGGCGTAAGGGTCCTCGATCTTCATCAGGTCGTCGAACCCGGGCTGCCGGTAGCGCGTGGTGATGCCTTCCTGGTGATAGGGCTGCAAGGCGATCGGCCAGCCGCCGCCGTAGCTGCGATTGATGTGTTCGATCAGGGCCTCGATGCGCATGTCGATGACATAGGACACGATCGCCTCCACGCGCGGGTCGCCGATCGCGGTCAGCCATGCGGCCCAGGCGCGCTTGGAGGCGCCGGTGACGACGAACGAACGCACCCGCCAACCACGCAGTTCGCGTTCTGCCAGGTCCATCGCCTTGACCGCGCTTTCGGCCATCGGCAGGTGCAGCGGCAAGGTCGTGTCGGCGGCCGGCTCGTCGAGGAAGCGGCGCCAGGTCGCGGCGACCAGCACGTCCTCTTTCTTCGCGACCGTCTCTGCGGGCAGGGTCAGGTACTGGTTCGGCACGTCCGACACCGAGACCACGATGGTGTGGGTGCTGCGCGCGACTTCGAGCGCCAGGGCTTCGTCGAAATCGCTCGGCGGCCGCACCGGGTCGTTGCCGTTGGCGCGGTTGCTGCCGTTGTTGATCGCCAGCAGGGCCGACTTCGGCCGCGCCACCTCGGGAATATAGATATCGACCCGATGCGTCCATTCCGGCGGGACGGCGCCGCCGCTTTCGGGCCAGCGCTGCGACGCCAGGCGAAAGCTGCGTTTCTCCACGCCTTCCAGCGGCGTGTTGCCGAGGCTTTCGTAGCGCAGCGGCACGCGCGCTTGCCGCTGCCGATAATCCGGCCAGACTTCGCTGTAATCGATGCGCTGGCCGGCGCCGTGCGACGCCGCTGCCGGGTCCGCTGTTGAGTCCGCGGCGACGGCGGTCGTGCCCGCTGAGAGCAGTATCGCCGCCAGACACCAGCCGAGCAGCCCTACCGTCGCCCGTCGAACGCCAAGAACAGTGGCACGACCCGTGGTTCGGTCCGTGATTCGATCTGTCGCTCGATCCGTCGCTCGGTTCATCGCATACAGCCCTCGCCTGCCGTCTCGGCGCCCAGCCTAAACGCAAACCCGGGCCGGACCTGTGCGGCAGCGCAGAGATCGGCCGACCGCGCGGCTCAGAGGCTGCGCCAGGCGCCGACCAATCCGACCAGGTGGACCAGGCCGATCGCGAAGCAGATCGCCGAGCTCCAGTACCAGAACGGGGTCGCCGGCTGCGGCACCGAGGCCACCGCCATCGGCACGACCGCGAGCCCGCGCAGCAGATACACCGCGGTGATCGCGCACAGCGCCGGCCTGGCCCAGGGCCACGGCGCGACCAGGCCCGAGCCCGACAACGCATAACCGCTCCAGATCGCCAGCACCAGCGCGATGCAGGCGGTAAGCACGGCCGGATACGAGCGGCCGGCCTCGGCCATGCGCGCCATGGCTTCGCCGGCGCCGAAGAAGCGGTACCAGGCCCCGCCGCCGAAGATCACCGCGACATGGGCCAAGGCCGCCAGCGCGTTGAGGAGCGCGGCGAACAACAACCAGGGTTGCGAGAGCTGCGAGCTCATGCGGCCTCGGGCCTGGCGGGACGGACGAGAAAGACGGCGCGGTTCGGCATGCCGCGATCGTGCACGGCGCTAAAACCGTACGCGAGTGCCGAAAGCAACGGTTGCGCCCGCCGCGGGCGCGATCGCCGCCGAGCGGCCCCGCCGGGATGGGCACGATGCGACCGGACGACGAGCGGTCGCCGGCCTGCAGCCGCGACCGTCGATTCTGCGCGGCTTGTCGCAACCGCGGGCCTCATCGCGAAGTACAAGAGCCGCACGAAGGCCGCCGGCCTTCGCCTGCGAAGGTCGCGACGGTCGGGCGACCCATGCGATCCGATCATCCATCCGCTCAGCTCATGGCCAAGGAGATCACCATGTGCACCAATTTCCTGCTCGGCGTTCCGGCCGTCCCGGCCTCCAGCAATACCGTGCAATACCTCTCCGCGCGCTGCATGGAACTCACCGGCACGCTGGCGAGCAACCTGTACCGCGTCCCCGCGCAACAGCAGTTCCCCCTGTTCTCCAACCGGTCGCACTCGTGGACGGGCACCTACGGTTTCGTCGGCATCGCCGACCCGCAGTCGATGCCGGAATTCGCCTGCTTCGTCGACGGCATCAACGAAGTCGGCTTGTCCTGCGCGGCGCTGTGGTTGCCGGGCACGCAATACCCGAGCGCTCACGGCGGCGCCCACGACGCCCTGGAATTCTCCGATCTCGGCGCCTGGGCGATGAGCCAGTTCTCCAGCGTCGCCGACTTGCTCCTGGCTCTGCCCAATGTCGAGATCGTCGGCCCGCCGAGCACTGCCAAGACTTACCTGCCGCTGCACTTCATAGTCACCGACTCCAGCGGCGCTAGCGTCGTCATCGAATTCATCGACGGCGCCACCAACATTTATCCGCCCGACTACGACAACGGCGCCACCAGCGACGGCGTGCTGACCAATGCGCCGCCCTACGATTGGCAGCGCACCAACCTGGCCAGCTACGACCACCTCAGGGTCGAAGGCAACGGCACCTCGACCTCGGCCAAGGCCGGCCCGCCGGTCGGCAGCGGCCTGCTCGGCCTGCCCGGCGACATCATGTCGGCCTCGCGCTTCGTCAAGGCCGCGACCTTCCGCAAGGGCTTCCACTTGCTGCCCTCCGACGGCGCCGGCTGGTTGCCGACCGCGCCCAAGGCCGGCGCCACCGACAGCAGCCAGACCGTCGTCAACGTCGCCATGCAGATGGTGCAGATGATCCAGGCCACGCCTTACGGCACGGCCCTGATCAAAGCGAAGCCGCCGTCCATCCACCCCACCGTCGGCGACTGGACGATGTGGCAGGTGGTGCGCGATCACAGCAACTTCGCCTATTACTTCAGCAGCGCCTTCAACAGCAGCCTGCAGATGGTCGACCTGACCACCGTCGATTTCGGCGGCGGCAGCGTCAAACCCAAGGAGCTCAAATCGATCCCGATCATGCCCGGGTCGAGCACCTGGTACACCGACGTCAGCAGCGGCTTCGCCTGAGCGGGGGCGGCGGCAAGCGTCGCGGGCCCGGCCTGCGACGCATCGGCGCCCGGCAGCATCCACGCAGACATGGCCCCTCGCCGTCCGCCGCAGCGCAACCCTGCGTCGCGGCGGCCTACTCCGGAGACCCTCATGCGCATCGCCCAGCGTCTGATTCATTGCCTGCTCGTTCCGCTCTCGCTGTTGTGCCTCTCGGGCACCGCCCATGCCGCCGCGGCGACGCCGCGCGACACCGTCGCCGACGTCGCCCGCAGCATCCAGGACCATTACTACGACGTCGAGCGCGCGGCGCAGATCGGCGACAGCCTGCGCCGGGCCGCGGCCCAGGGCGAGTTCGACCGCTACACCGACCCGCGCGACCTAGCCACCGCCCTGACCGAGCGCATCAAGTCCCACGACGGCCATTTCCGGGTCAATTGGCTGGCGCCCGAACAGCGAGGGCCTGCGCAGGCGGCCCGTCCGGGTTCGCGCCCGGGCCCCGGCCCGGCGCCGCGCGTGCGCATCGGAGCGGGACCGAACCTCGCCGAACCCGTGGACTACGCGCGCCGCCGCAATTACGGCGTGCATCGGGTCGAGATCCTGCCCGGCAACCTGGGCTATCTGGACCTCAAGGAGTTCGCCGACTTCCGCTTCGGCGAACCGCGCGCGCCGGCGCGCGTCGCGCTTGAGGCGGCGCTGCAATTGCTGGCCTCCACCGATGCGCTGATCATCGACCTGCGCGACAACGGCGGCGGCTCGCCGGCCTCGGTCGGTTATCTGGTCAGCGCCTTCACCCCGAAAGGCGCCGACATCTATAGCCGTTTCCGCTGGCGCGACGGCGATCGCATCGAAAGCACCTCCGAGGCACCGTCGGACTGGTACCCGACGCCGCGGCTGGACGTGCCCCTGTACCTGTTGACCAGCCCGCGCACCGCTTCGGCCGCCGAGGCCCTGGTGTATACGCTCAGGAACGTCGGCCGCGCGACGGTGATCGGCGAGACCAGCGCCGGCGCCGCCAATCCCGGGGCCGAGATCGACGCCGGCAACGGCTTCAGCGTGTTCGTCGCGACCGGTTCGCCGACCAGCCCGATCACCCATCGCAACTGGGAGGGCAGCGGCATCGCGCCCGACGTCGCCGTACCGCAACGCGAGGCCTTGCGCACAGCGCAGACGCTGGCCCTGGAAAGCCTGCTCAAGCAAGGCCTGCGTGGCGGCGATGCGGCCGATACGCGCTGGGCGCTCGATGCGGTGCGCGCCGAGTCGGCCTCCGCACCGGCCCTGGTCCACGCCGACTACACCGGCCAATACGATCGCATGCGCGTCGAAGCCGAGGCCGGCCGCCTGTATCTGCGCAACGGCAAACGCCCGCAGCAGCCGCTTGCGGCGCTGGAGCGCGACCTGTTCTACGTCGTCGGCGACCCGAGCCTGCGCGTGCGCTTCGAGCGCGACCGCGACGGCCGAGTCGCCGCACTGGAAACCCTGCGCCCGGACGGCAGCAGCAATCGCTACCGGCGCTGAGGCCGCGGCTGCGGCCCGGACGGTCGTCGCACGAACGATCTCGTCGCGAAGGATCTGCGCACCCATGACCGGCGACGCGCGGCATCGCGCCGCGCGCCGTCGTTGAACGCGGCGGATTCACAACCGCGCCGACTCCGCGTTTGTTGCCTGTGCAGAGCGTCGCAGCCCGCACCGGCGACCCCTATCATCCGCCTCCGGCCGGGCTGCCGACGCTCTGCGCCCGATCACAACTGGCGCAAGAACGCGACCAGGTCTTCCTTCTCCTGTTTCTCCAGCCGCGTCTGCAACACGACGTTGAAGAACTCCACCGTGTCCTCCAGGGTCAACAGCCGACCGTCGTGCAGGTACGGCGGCGAATCCTTGATGCCGCGCAGCGGGAAGGTCTTGATCGGCCCGTCGGCGCTGGCGAAGCGGCCGTTGATCATGTGCGGCTTGAAGAAGCGCTCGACCCGCAGGTTATGCATGCTGTTGTCGGTGTAATACGGCGGCGTGTGGCAGGCCGAACACTGCGCCTTGCCGAAGAACAGCGCCTCGCCGCGCTTCTCGGCCTCGCCGGCATCGGGCTTGAGGCGGCCGAACAGATCGAGCTTCGGCGCCGGCGGGAAATCCAGCAGCGCCTGGAACTCGCCCATCGCGTGCACCTGGTGGCCGCGATCGAGGATGTTGATGCCCTTCTTGGTCGCGATCACCGGGTCGCCGTCGAAATACGCGGCGCGCTGCTCGAACTCGGTGAAGTCCTCGACCGACTTCAAGGCCCGCTGCGAACCGAACAGACGCTGGATGTTGACGCCGCGCAAGGTCGGGGTGTCGATGCGGTGCCGGAACGGCTGCGGCCGGATGTCGCCGACCAGGTGCGTCGCCGCGACCGAATGGCCGTTGCTGTGACAGTCCAGGCAGGCGATGCCGCGGCTCGGCAAGGCCGAACGCCGGTCCTCGGTCTGATTGAACTGTTGCTGCGCGAACGGCGTCACCAGCAGGCGCAGGCCTTCGAGTTGCTTGGGGTTCAACACCCCGTTGAACAGCTCGAAGTAGTTGTTGATCGTCACCAACTGGCCCTTGGAGACATCGCCGAGGTCGGGCCGCGTGGTCAGGAAGATCGGCGCCGGAAAATCCGGCAGCAGATGATCGGGCAGGTCGAAATCCAGGTCGAAGCGGGTCAGGTCGCGCTGTTCGGCGCGCTTGATCGCATCGATGTGGAATTGCGGAAACACCATGCCGCCTTCGGCATGATTCGGATGCGGCAGCGGCAGGAACCCGGCCGGAAACAGCCCGCGCTCGCGGATCTGTTCCGGGCTCATCGCGCCGAGCTCTTCCCAGGTGGTGCCCGCCGGCAGCCGCGCGCGCACCCCGCCCTGCACCGGCTTGCCGCCCGACATGGTCACGCCGCGCACCGGCTTGTTGCCCAAATCGTAGCGTTGCTCGAGCAGGCTGCGATGGCGCTGCATCACCGCCGGCTTGTCGCGTTCCATCCGCGACTTGATCGCGGCGAAGGTTTCCTTGATCACCACCGGCATGTAGCTGCTCGGCGGATCGGCCGCCAGCGCGATGCCGGACACGCCGAGCGCGCATGCGCATAACAGCCACAGTGGCCGAAGCCGTGGAGACTTCTGCTGGCTCATGGTCTTGCTCCCTGATAGTGGAAGGCGTCGCTGCCGGCACCGCGGACACGGCGCTCCCTCCGAGGCTAGACCTCGTACGCGGGCGGGTTAAATCGTTTTATTCGATAGCTGCGATAGCCGCCGGCTATGCGCATGACGAAGCGGTGAACCCGAGATGCGCCGCATCAAAAAACCGGCGCGACGAATGTCACGGAATTCGTGCGAATCGGTATTGGGTCACGACGCAAGTGGGTTGCGACGCCGCCTCGGCATTGTGCATGTTGCAGGCGTAGGCCATGGTCGTGGCTCGCGCCGCTCCCACCCTTAGGCGGCGCAACTCAGGCCGGCCCAAGCCGCAGCCGCTCGCCTCGACGCGATGCAACCGCCCGCCAAGATTCGCGTGGCGCGGCCGAAGCCGCCGGGTCGAAGACGAGCTCGCTGTGCGGGAACTGCGGTTGCAGCGCCCTTGCGCCCTTCAATCCGTCATCGGCCCGTACGGCATCAAGCCGTAGCCGCGTTCGGATTCGACGATCGAACGTACCTGGCGCAGGGAAATCAGGATGCAGCCGCACAGGCAGAAATCGCCGTGGCGCGCGGCCGGGCGGCCCTCCACGCGATGGGTCGGATCGCCGGTCAGGATCATCGTCAGACCGTGCTCGTGGCAGTGCACTTCGTCGCCGACGCGCGCCCAACTGAAGCCGCCGGGGCGGTCCGGCGCCGAACCGGTCAGTACCGTGCCGCCACAGCTGGTCGTGTCGCCGACCATTATCCAATGCCGAACCATCGCCCACCTCCGCTCTCGACTCCGTCAGACCTCAGCCAAGGAAACGGCGTAACGATCGCGGCGTGAATCGCCGCGCGACCGCTGGTCACCCGTTGCCGGACACAGGTCATGTCGAACGGTGTTGCCCAGGATCCGCAGGAGCATTCGAACGGCGCCTACCCTCACCGTTCCGGCTGCGCGGTCGACAGAGCGATGGCCGAACCGGTGAACGGCAGCACCAGGTCGTAGACCGGCACGGCGGGCGGCGTCGCCGGAAAAGCGATCGGCGTGGTCGCGGCGGTGCCGAACTGGGTGACGCCGCCGAGGATGTTGCCGAAGTCGTAGCGGCGGCCGCCGAACTCGAACGGCGCGCTGTCGATCAGGCGCGCGCTGAACACGTTGTTGGCGAACACCGAGGTCGAGGTCGCGCCGATCTGCGCCGCCAGGGTGGTGCCGACCACCAGCCCGGTGCGGCGGAAGGTAGCGATGCGTTCGCCCTGCGCGAACGACTCGGGCCGGTCGAAATCGCCGGCCGGTTCGCGCTGCAGATACACCGAGAATTCGCCGGCCGGGTCCAGCCCCAGGGTCAGCGCGCCGTTGTCGACGTCCGGAGCGACGAACGGCCGCGCGGCGAAGGTGAAATACGCGGTGGTTTCGCCGACCGCGCCGCAGAACAGCGCGCCCTCGATGCCGGACAGGTGCAGGAAATACCCGTAATCGGCCAGGGAACCGGCGGGCGTGCGATAGAAACGTCCGGTGACGTACCAGGCGAGTTCGGCGGACAGCAAAGGCGACATGGGCGGGCTCGGCGGCGTGGGGGCGGCGAGGCCCCGAAGCGGAAGGGCACGCCGCCTTGGCGGCGTATCCTCCAGGTAACGCCGCCAGGCCGGATCAGGAGGACAACCGGCCGCCCGCCAATGTCCGGAACCGTGCGCGAGCGCTCATTCGGGCGCGGCATCTCCGGCCCGCTCGGCGATCGGGCGGGCATAGCGCACCAGCGAGACCAGGGTCTTGCCCGGCTCCTCGGTGAACATGACGTGCGCGGACCGCTCGAACCAGACCAGTTGCTTGGACGGCGCCTGCAGGCGCCCGAACCATTCGGCCGCGAGTTCGGAGGAGACGTTGTAATCGTCGCGGCCGTTGAACAGGATCACCGGGCAGTCCAGTCGCACGACCGAGCTGTAGTCGCGCTGCAGCGCCTCGGTCAGCAAACGCTTTTCCGAGAACTCGTTGCCCTCCCAGATGCGCGCGACCTCGGCATCGCTGTATTCCGGCGCCAGCGCGACCGCGGCCGAGACCGTGTCGTAGCCCTGCAGGCCGCGCAGGGCGCCGCCGTAATGCCCGAGCCATTTGCGCTGCACGTACAGGTCCTTGAGCGCGAGCGGCCGGCCGGGCTGCGCATAGCCCTCGATCGCGGCGAGTTCGCGCAGCGCTTCGGCATTGCCGTCGCGCCGGGCGCGCTCGAGCGCGAACTTCAGGCCGCGGCGCTCGCTTTCCGGCGAGTTGGTGACCTGCCCCAGGCCGATGTAGGCATGCAGCCACTGCGGCCGGCGCTGGGCGACTTCCAGGCCGAGCACGCTGCCCCAGGAATGGCCGAGCAGGAAGATCTTGTCCTTGCCGAACTCCTTGCGCAGCCAGGCCACCATCTCCTCGGTGTCCTCGACCAGGCGCTCGCGCGTCATCGTCGGTTCGAGCTTGGCCGGATCGTTGAGCAGATAGGTCTTGCCGGCGCCGCGCTGGTCCCACTGCACGACCGTGAAATAGTCCTCCCAGCCGCGCTGGAAGTACCAGCTGTACGGCATTTCCACGAAGCCCGGCCCGCCGTGCAGCATCAACAGCACCGGATTGCGCTTGTCGACGCCGCGGATCGTCACCCATTGCTCGATCCCGCCGATCTTCACCGCCTCGCTGCGCTCCACGCCTTCCGGGGTGACGATCCGGCGCAGATCGGCGATCAATCGGGTCGCCTCGGCGCGACTGGCCGGCTTCGCCGCCGGTTGCGCTGCGGCATTGGGGGCGGCGATCACGGCCAGGGCGGCCGCGACGATCCAGGTCTTCGCTTGTTTGTGCCAATCGCTAAGCATTTCGGAGGTCTCCACGGTGATTTCGCCGCACTGCGGCAAGCGCGCGCAATTCGCGCGGCCGGCGCAAGGGATACGGTGGAGCCGGGTGCGGTTGCAGTGGCAAAACGTTTCCGGCAACGCGGCGCCGTGGCAGCATGGCCGCTGACTTCCAAGGCCCGCCACGATGCGTACGTACCTCGACGACGAGCGCGTCACCCCGGAAGGACGGGGGCCCGTGTTCTGGCCCGACGAGGCCACCGCCCTGATCGAAACCGGCGAAGTCGCCGAGATCAGCCTCGATCACGACCTCGGCGACGACGCGCGCGGCACTGGCTACGACGTGATCGTCTGGATAGAAGAAGCGGCGGTCACCCGCGGATTCCGGCCGCCGGCGATCGGCGTGCACGCCGCAAATCCGTCCGCACGCCTGCGCATGGAGGCCGGCATCCGCGCGATCGGGCGCGCCAGCCAGGCTTGAACCGACATCGCGTCTCCGTCCCGCCTCGCGACGGCCGGGGCCTGTCCAGTACGGGATGAGCCCCCGTCCATCCAACATCGCCGGCCGTGCGCGCACCGCCCTTGTCGATTCGCGCCCTCCCCGTTCGTCGAATCATCAAGATGGCGCAACACACGGCCACTTTGCCGCGTTAGCCTGCGCTGTCCCCAACCGCCCGTTCACGCTCCCCAGGACCCCGCCATGCGCTCTTTGCTCTGCTCGATCCTGTTGCTCGGCCTGCCTGCCCTCGCGATCGCCGATCCGCGCAAGGACTGGGACGATTTCCGCGCCGGGATCACCCAGTACGCCAGCGGGCCGACCGGCATGTACGCGATCCAGGACGTCGCCGTGGTCGATCCCGGCGAGGCCGTGCACCTCGCAGCGGCGCGCGCGCCCGCCGACATCCGCTGGGCCGAACAGGCCGGCGGCAAGGACCGGGTCAGCGTCTCCTACGAAAACGGCCGCGCCCTGCTGCGCGGTCCCGGGTTCGCCGAGGTCGACCTGCTGAAGGCCAAGGACCAGCAGCAGACCCTGGCGAACGGACTGATCGTGCGCGGCACCGTCTACGAAAAATCGATCAAGGCCTGGCTGTACAACCCGAAACTGCCGGCCCAGCGCTTCAAGAGCCTGAGCTTCTTCCCCTACGACCCCAAGGGCGTTGTCGCGGCGACCTTCACGCGCAAGAGCGCGCCGGTCGGAGTGAGCCATCTGGACTCGCGCAACCACACCGGCCTGATGTACTGGGTCGGCGATGTCGAGCTGCCGCTGCACGGCAAGACTTACAAGCTGCGCGCCTTCAACAAGGAAAAGGACTGGACGAAGATCAACCACGTCCTGCTGTTCTTCACCGACAAGACCTCGAAGAAGACCACCTACGGCGGCGGCCGCTCGCTGGAGACGCACTTCCCGGCCGGCCAACCGCCGTCCGCGATGACGCTCAACTTGAACATGCTCTACAGCTTCCTGTGCGCGCACTCGGAGTACTACAACTGCCCGATCAACCTCACCACTTTCGTCGATACCGAGCTGAAGTACGGCGAGATGTATCCGCCGCAGCTGAAGTGAGTGCGCGTCCTGCAGCTTCGTAACGGCCGCGGTCGCGCATACGCGTGGCCTGGTGTCGACGCGTAAGTCCGACGAACGGCTATGCTTGCCGTCCATATCCGATCCGGCGAAAGCGAGCCCTGCGTCCCCTCTCGATGGAGGGGGCTCTCATGCGGGTTTCCAGTGTCGCCATGCAACCGCTCATGCAGACATCGAGACGCCGACCCCGCCTGATCAGGCGAATCCTCCTGGCCCTGTCCGGCGCGGTACTGACCGCGCTCGGTGCGAGCGCGATCCTCGCCCACGTGTTGGGCAATCGGCCGATGCTGCTGACGCAATCGGCCAGCCATACCTATTGGCAGGTCGTGCCCACGCCGGGGCCGTATGCACTGCCCATGGGCATCGCCCTGGCGGCGGTTGGGGTCGCGCTGCTGATCGCAGCGTGGAGGGGGCGCCGAAGCCGCTAGGCCGTCTCCGCTGCGATCTCAGCCGGTGGAAGCCGTATTCCGCGGCTCAGCCTCGATCGCATCGCTCGCACGATCACGCCGTCGGCAAGGCGCTCGCCTGGTACTGCTCGGCGAACTCGGCGCTCGGCGGAATCGGCTTGATGATGTCGATCAGCACGCCGTTGGGATCGCGGGTGATGAAGTGGCGTTGGCCGAACGCTTCGTCGCGCAGGCTCAACAGGATCGGCAGGCCGGCGTCCTGCAACCGGGCATGGACCGCGTCGACATCCTCGACTTCGAAATTCAGCAGCAAGCCGCCGACCCGGCCGCGTCCGGACTCGGGGATGGTCTCGTGGCGCCCGTCCAGCACGGCCAGATTGATCGACGGGTCCTGCGCCGACTGCAGATGCACGTACCAATCGGCCTCGAACAGGGGCGCGAAGCCGAAATGCGCCTGGTAAAACGCGGCGGTACCGGCGACGTCGTCGGTCATGATGACGGGGTAATAGCTGGTGACTTTCATCTTGTCGGCCTCCTGAAATCGACATACAGTCTGTATGCAATTTCAAATTAACATACAGGCTGTATGTATGCAACAAACCCATCCGCCCCGATCGCCCCGTTCCAACCGCGAACGCACCGAAGCGACCCGACATGCCCTGCTGGAGGCCGCGCGGGCGCTGTTCGTCAGTAAGGGCTACGGCGACACCTCGACGCCGGAGGTGTCGGTCGCGGCCGGCATCACCCGCGGCGCGCTTTATCACCACTTCACCGACAAGCGCGACCTGTTCCGGCACGTGCTGCAACGCGAGGCCGAGGCGGTTCGCAACGACATCGTCGCTTCGGCGCCGGCCGGGCTGAGCGCGCGCGAGGCGCTGATCGCCGGCAGCGAGGCTTATCTGCGGGCCATGGCCGTGCCGGGCCGCACCCGCCTGCTGTTGCTGGAAGGTCCGGCCGTGCTCGGCCTGGCCGAGATCGCGGCGATCGACGAGTCCAACGCGGCCGAGACCCTGCATGCCGGTCTCGCCGCCGCAGTCGGCGGCGGCGAAGTCTCGATCGACGCCCTGTCCAAGCTGCTGTCGGCCGCCTTCGATCGCGCCGCGCTGGAGATCGACGCCGGCGGCGACCCCGAGGCGGTCAAGGCGGCGATGCTGTGGCTATTGCAGCGAGTGCTGGGCAAGAACGACGAAAACACGGCGCGCAAGCGCAAGTCGGAAAGCTAGCGGGTATCGCCGGTCTGCTGGGCGCACTCGCCTTCCAGCCAGGCCGCGAAGGCGGTGGCTCCGGCGCTGGCCGGCTTCAGGGCGAGCCGGGTCAGCCAATAACCGCCGGCGTCGAGCATCGGCTCGAACGGCTGCAGCAACCGGCCTTCGGCGAGTTCGCGCGCGAACATCGCCGGCGGCGCCAGGGCAATGCCGAGCCCCTGCAAGGCGCATTGCACCATCGTCAGCGAGGAATCGAAGATCGGGCCGTTGACCGGCCCCTTCGGTACGACCCGCGCCGCTTCGAACCACAGGCGCCAATCGTCGACGAAGTAGGAACGCAGCAGCGGAAAACGCGACAGCTCGGCCGGGCCGCGCAATTGCGCGGCGAGGCTCGGCGTGCACAAGGGCGCCAGCGGCGCGGGCATCAGGAAGCGGCTTTCCATGCCCGGCCAGTTGCCGCGGCCGTAGCGGATGGCGTAATCCAGGCCCTCGCCGGCCGGGTCGACGCGGTTGTTGTGGGTGCTCACGCGCACGTCGACCGCGGCATGGCGATGCGTGAAATCGGCCAGGCGCGGCAACAGCCAACCGCTGGCGAAGGTGCCGACCGCGCCGACATGCACGACTTCACGCGCCAGGCCGTCGCCGACCCGGTCGAGCGCACCGTCGATGCGATCGAAGGCTTCCTGCAGCACCGGCAGCAATGCCAGGCCTTCATCGGTGAGGGCGAGCCCGCGCGGCAAGCGCCGGAACAGTTCCACGCCCAACTGCGCTTCGAGCTGCCGGACCTGCTGGCTGACCGCGGCCTGGGTGACGTTGAGCTCTTCGGCGGCGCGGGTCAGGCTCAGCGCACGCGCCGCCGCCTCGAACACTTTCAGCGAACCGAGATTGATCCGGGTATGGGCCATCGCGGCTCCGTATGAGTAAGAACAGGGCGTTGCGGCTGGCGAGTCGGGTGCGGGCGGCGAGTCGAGCCCCACTGCGGAGTGTAGCAACCGCACGCGACGGCTTCGGAACGCTACCCGCGCGCGGGCACGAACCAAGCTTCGTCCTGCGCCGGCGCAGCGGCTTCGGCCTGTTTGTCGCGCAGATAACCGTACCACTCCTCCTGCACATGCTCGATCGGACCGATCCGGCGTTCGAACGCTTCCGGCGAACCGCCGTCGCGGATCAGGGCCCGATAGCCTTGCGCGTATTGGCCGCCGCGGTAGTGGAACAGGAAATGGCTCAGGCTCCAGTACTCGACGTAATAAAGATTGAGGTAACGGCCGATCTCAGGGCCGGTATCGGCGAGCAAGTCGCGCAAAGGGATCCAGCGCCGCTGCTCGATGTCGCGCCGAAGATCGCCGCTCAGCCGAGTCCGGCTCAGCCACCAGATCGGATAAGCCGTCGGGTCGACGGTGCCGGGACGCAAGCGGCCGTCGTCGATCCGGCTCGCACCGAAATAGGTCGCGAGCCCCTCGTTCATCCAGCGCCGGTTCTTGAAGCCGGCGACCTCGTGGTTCAACTGGTGGGTCGCCTCGTGGACCATCCAGTGATACGGGTTCTGCCCGCTGCCCGCGTAATAAGCGTGGCAGATCGGCGCCCGGTAATAGGCCTCGGCCCAGGGCAGGCTGCGGTTGTGGGCGACGAACTCGCTGCGGTTGCGATACAGGCGCAGTTGCAGGCGGCCCGGCTTGGGTTCGGCGCCGAGCGTGTTGGCGAAGAAGTCGCTGTAGGCGCGATGCAAGCTTTCCACCGCGGCACCGATCGCCTGGGTCTGTTCCGGCGTTGCCGTGGTCGCTATCGCGTAGTGCTCGGTCTCGAACACCTCGACTGGGGCCGGCTCGGTCGACCCTCTCTGCTGGGCCGCGGGGTTCTTGCCGGTTCCGCCACGCTCGGTCGGCGCCTCATCGCCCGCTCCATTGCAGGCCGTGCAGAGCGCAAGCAATGCCGCAAGCGCGCAGCGCTTCGCGCCATGCCCGATCGCCCCGGGCAAGCCCTCGGGACGCGCTTGCAGGACCAGCGATGGCGGCATACGGCGGCGGCTCATGGCAACCGCGCCGAACGCAGCTCGTGCTTGCGGCACAGTTGCTCGGGCTCCAATCGGCGATAGCTCTGGCCGAACCACAACCAACCCGACCTCAGTTCGCTGACCGAGAGGACTCGGGCATCGTGCAGACTGAAAAGCACGTTGACGTGTGGGTTGACCGACAGTCGCTCATGCTTTACGCCCGGTGCATAGAAGTCGACCGAGATGTAATACGGAAGGCTGCTTTGTTCGTGATACCAGGAACCGCTCAGTTCGATGTCTTCGCGGCGCCGCGAAGCGATCAACTTGGCGATGCAGTTCGGCAGCCTGATGCCGTGCGGGCCGATCCTGAGCGCGACGAGCGGCGGCTGGTTCCGGGGAAACCGCAGATCGAGAGCGATCGGGCCGAACCGCGGCGGAACCCCCACGACGCTGCCGTCGGAGCGCAGATGCAGCACACGGTCGACATGCGCCTGCACCGCCATCGGCATCAGCGCGAATGCCGCCAGCATCCATCCGAACCGGCTCATGGCGCCCCGGCGCAGGAACGGCGCAAGGCGCGAGCATGACGATTCCGGTCCCAAGTCCAAACGCCGCCGCGCGCCTTGCCGCGGTCGCAGCTTGCGCAGCTCCTACTCTGGGCTTGCGGCCGGATCGGAACAGCCGTCAAGACGACACTTTCGTCAACTTGCCGCCGCTCCAACGGTACCGCCGCTCATAGCGGCCCGGGGCCGGGCAATGCGTGGTGGCTTGTCTACCCCTTTCGGTCGAGAACGAGCGCTTGCAGATCGGCGAATCCTGCTCGACCTGGAAGACGACCTCGATGATTCCCTTCGAGACGCGTATGGCGCGGACATCGCCGGGAATCTGCTCGGCGCCGGCCTGCCGATAGCCGGTTCGGGCCGCGGCGAGCACGTCCGGTTCCACGCGCTTGCCGGCCTCGGCCGGTTCGTTCGCGGCCGCGGCAAGGAGCACCAATTCGTTGGGGCAATCGAAATGGGCGCCGACGCAGCGCGCGGTCGCCAGGAACAGGATTTCTTCGGCGCCGTCGCCGTCCAGGTCGGTCGCGCTGGCGCGACTGGCGAAACGTTCTTCGACGATATCGTCGGTCGAAAACAAAGCCAGATGCGCTTGGACAGCTGCGTCGAGGCGCGCCTTCTCGAGCGCGTGACCCGCAGGCGGCGCCATCAGCAGGACGGCCGCCACGCACAGCAGACGGGTTGCATTCGTACGGAACATCGGGCGCTCTCCCTGGGCCGGTGCGGACGATCCTTCGCCGCTACGATAGCGCGCCGCCGCATCCGATCCAATCGGCTTGCGGTCGGTAACCGTGCGACGCCGTGTTCCGCGTCCGACCGGTCGACCCGCTTGGATAGGGATCGTCCGGGCGTCCGCGCCCGGGCCGGCTCCCATGCCGGTGCCGGCCGGCGCGGGCTCACCGATGCCGACCGGTCGTGCCTACTCGGTCGGCGTCACGCATTTCTTGTCGCGAAACAACGCCCACTCCTCGCAGACCTTGCCGTCGGGCAAGGTGCATACGCCGAACTGTCCGCCGTCCTTGCCGGTGCGGATCTCCAGCGTGCCGCCGAGATCCTTGCAATGCACCGAGGCCGGGTTCGGCATGCCGATCTTGGGCGGAGTCCGGTCCGTGGCCGCGGTATCGGCCGCTGGGTTTTCCGACGGCATGGCGCAGGCGGCCAACGCCATAACGGCGGTCAGCAACAGGGTGAAACGAGGCAGGTTGCGCATGGCGAGGGCCTTCGGGAACGGGGGTTCACTATACCCGGCGCCCGACAAGGCCCGGTCAAGACGCCAAGTGCGGTCGAGGCTGCCGATGGACCCGGCGGGCGCGCTGCCCGCCGGTTGGCGAGCGCTCAGGCCGCCGCGCGCAGCGAGCGCTCGAAACGCATGTGTTCGCCGATCTTGTCGACCCAACTCACGTCGCCGCCGGCCGGCGGCAGCTGGCTCAGCATCGTCCACGTGGGTTCGACGAAATCGGGAAACTCGCCGACCCATTGCTGCGGTTGCGCCGGCAGGGCATGGCTCAGCACCGTGGTCAGGTTGACCACCGAATGCCGCGACAGCTCGTGCGGAAACCACTCGCCCTTGACGTAGAAAGCGGTCTGGAACGCCGAACCCACCGCATGGAAGCCCAGATCGCTCGGCGGCAAGGTGGGCACGTAGTCCCAGTAGTTGTAGACGCGGATGCTGTTCGCCGGCGGAATCGTGGCGTTGTAGGCGGTCTGCCAGTCGCTGGTGCCGACCATCGGGCTGGCGAAGTTGATATTGGTCGCGCTCATCGGCTGGCTGATCGCCAGGTCGAGCGAGAACAACTGGCTCAGCGCGGCGCCCAGGCTGTGCCCGGTGACGTAGAGCTGGCTCGGCTGGTAGTTGGCCAGCAGGGCGAACAACTGCTGCCGCATCGACTGGCTCATCGCGCCGCCCTTGTCGTCGTAGATGCTGTAGAAGCCGGAGGCGACGTGCGGCGTGGGCGCGACCGTACCGCTGCTCGGCACGAATTCGGTGGTGAGGAAACGTATGTCCTCGTAGATGTCCATGTCCGAGTCGGTGCCGCGAAACGCGAAGATCATAGTTCCGGGATCGGCGATGGCCTGGAACACCAGTCCGTACTTCTCTTCCGACCCGTCGACCAGGAACGCGTCCCAGCCGGTCCAGGCGTCGATCTGCTGGTAGCCGTCGGGCGACTGGAACGGCTGGTTCTGGTAATAGTCGTAAGCGGCCCTGGAAGCGACCGCAAGCGCGATCGTGAGCGTTGCGTCGAGCGCCGGCTGGGCGGATGCGTCGGTGGCAGTCATCGGAGTTCCTCTCGGTAGGCAATGCGAGCGGTCGAGCGCACCGCTCTCGCCACCACAGCACGCAATGGGGCCCGAGGACCGGCCAAGATGTCGCCGCTACCCTCGCCGTGGCGAGAAGCCGGCCATTCGAATCGTGACGGACCTCAAGATTTCAAGATGGCGGTCTGCCATGCGGCGCGGCCTCAGCGGCGCGAGCGCCGGCCTTATCGCGGGTTGTGGTGCGGTCGATTTCTCGATCACGAGCAGCCCCCTGCCCCAAATAAAGGGTAAGTGCTCCTCGGATGGCGAGTCCTGGCAAAGGGTGCGAGCAGTTCCCAGCCGGCAGCACGGAAACCTATGCCGATGCCGCCTGAAACCGCGTCCGCTTCGCAGAAGGGGCAAGCCTCCCGCATAGCCGGACGCAGACAAGGATCTGCAACGCGGGGTGTGCAGTTGCTGTCACGACCGACTTCGCGATCGAGAACAGACCTTCCTCATGCACCACAGACAGACGAACTCTCCGTCGCCCGCTCGCCACGCGACAGAACGCATCACGCATTGAGCAACTTGGGCAGATCCATTCGCGATCCGGGTACATCCTCGCTCGGAGGCCTTCGATAACGTTCAGTCTCCAACCACACCGCAAGGACCGAACATGAAAACTCGTACTTCGATGGCCGCTTTCGGCATGACGCTCGCGTTGTCCGGTTTGACTCCGCTCGCCGCAGCGGCGCAGGACCCGATGGCCGCGCAGCATCGCCAATGCGAACGCGAGTTCGAACGCACTTCCGAAGCGCTCGGCGATGCCTTCGCCCGGCGCGACCTCAATCGCTTCATGGCCGGTTTCGCCGAAGATGCAGTCCAGGTCAACAGCCTCGGCCAGGTGCTCAACGGCAAGCCGGCGATCACCGCCTTCTATCGTGCGGTGATGGCGAACGAGTACGTGTTCAAGCGCACCCTGCTGGCGCAGACCATCAGCCAGTGCTCCAGCGCCGTGGTCGTGGACCGCATCGAGTTCACCGTCCCCTCGGCCGGCATCACCCTGCACGCGATCGATGTGGCCAACTGGGCGCGGGTGCGCGGCCAATGGCGATTGAGCGCCGACACCACCACGCCGATCGCTAACCCGTAACGAAGTCGGCAGGCACCGGCGGGGCCGGCCGCATGAGGGATGAGGCCGGCATGGCGGCGCGCTGCGGTGCGACTCGGTTACGGACCCGGCTCACACCCCGGGGCTTGGGCGACTCGTCGTCGCAGGCATTGCGATGCCGGAGAGGTATCCAGGCATTCGGGAATGCCACGGGATCGCAGAAGCCGCCATGTACGTGTACTACGTCAATCGCAACGCACAGCCGAACGGGGACCACGAGGTGCATCGCTCCGACTGCCCGTTCGTGCCTTTCAACAGACAGGAGCTGGGGTATCACCTGCACTGCCAGTCGGCGGTGGTCGCCGCCAAGCGCCACTTCGCCCAGAGCAACGGCTGCTATTGGTGCTCCAAGCCCTGCCACAGCGCTTGAATGCAAGGCCCGCCAACGGCGGGCCTTTCTTTATCGGGGTGCCTGCCCGCCGAATGGCGGGCCTTTCTTTATCGGGGTGCCTGCCCGCCGAATGGCGCGACTTTCTTTATCGGGGCGCCTGCCCGCCGAATGGCGGGCCTGTTTTATTGGGCGCCTGCCCGCCGAGTGACAGGCCTTTCTTTACACAGTGCGCCTGCATCGCAGAGTGACTCAGCGCCGTGATGGGCACCCGATGCACCCATCGCTCCGGTCAACCGCCGGTTTCGCGCAAGTCGATGCCGTGCTGCTTGGCGTAGGCCTTCTGCGCCGCTTTCCAGGCGATGGCCTTGCTGTCCACCTCGCCGATCAGGCGCTCCATGTCGGCGCTCAGCGAACCGAACTGCTGGTCGCTGTAGCCGTCCGGCAGCTTGCCCATTTCTTCCAGCTTGGCGAACGCGGCGTCGACGCTCTTGAGATAGTCGAGCATGCTCGCGTGCAGGGCGGCGGCATCCTCCGGCGGCGGAAACGCCTGGGTCACGGTGGTGTTGGCGGCGAGTTCGCGACGCAGGCCGGCGAACTGCGGCTGATAGCGGCTCATGCCCTTGCGTTGCTGCAGCACCTGGCTGAATTCCTCGGCGCGATCGCCGCCGAGCCAACGCACCGCCGGGGTGCTCGCCGAGTTCCATACCGAAACGTTCTGCAGCAGGTATTCCTCGGCGGTCAGGGTGGTGCGCCCTCCACTGCTGCAGGCCGCAGCGAGCAAGGCCAACAGGCAAATCGACGCGAAGCGATAAAATTTCTTCAAGACAATGTCCTTTTGTTGAGGTGAGGTGCTTCCGATGCGAAGCGCCGCCGAAGCGCCGCCTTGGAGCTCGGAGTAAGGCATGCGCGGCCTGGATGGTACCGTGCGCCGACACGCGCTGTGCTGCCGGGAAGACCCGGCGGACGGGATCGGTGCGAGCGGACGATGCGCGAGCGAGAACGTCGCGGAGGGAAACCAACCAGCGACCGCGGCACATGGTAACTCGACGGGCAAGACAGCGACGCCGATGCAGCCGGCGCGGCGATTGCCGCCCGATTGGGCAAGCCCGGCCGTTGAGCCCCAACCGCTCGCTAGACCCGCGTCACCACCAGCCACAGCAGCAACAGATACAGCGCGAACGAGAAGCCGGTGGCGAAGGCCTGGGTGGAAGGCGCCAGGCCGAACAGGCCGATCGCCAGCGCGATGCCTTGCCACAGCGCGTACGCCAAGGCGATCAACGCCAGCCACACCAGCGGCGGACAGCGACCGAGCAGCTTGACGAGCCGGTTCTGCCGCCGCGGCACCGGCTGGATCTCATCCATGTCCACGCGCCCGTCGATGATGTAGCCGGCGATCACGTTCCATACCGATTCGACGATCGCCGCACCGTGCCCGCCTTTGACATAAGTCACCTGGCTGACGCCGGTATCCGGCTGCGAAAGCACGAATCCGTCGTGACCGGCGCTGCCGAGGTCCTGCAGCCTGAAAAGCTGGAAGAACTTCGGGAAGAACGCCACCACCCAGTCGCCGGTGGCAACGAAGTTGAGCACGCCGCGGACCCTCGGCTGTGGGCCGCCGAGGAAACGCCGCCAGTCGTAGTCGCGGCGCACCACGCTGCCGGCGAACACCACCCGCTCGAACCGACAGCAGGGGTAGAGCTCCAGCGCGCGAGCCAGCAGATAAGTACCGTTGCTGTGCCCGACGTAGGAAAACCTCGCGTTCGGATAACGCGCCAACGCTTCGGTGTACTGATCCATCAACCATTCCACTTTCTGCCGCCGATACCACGGAAACAGGAACGGCAGCATCGGGAAATAGCCGTAGCTGGAGGTCTCAGTGGCCCAGGTCGCCAGGCGGTCGCCGGCGCGCTGCTTGATCCGGCGCGCGATCTTGTGGGTCCAGTAGCCGACATCGCGGATGCCGTGCATGACGAAGACCACGCGCTCGATGCTCTCGTCGGGCGCGGCGAAACGCTCGTCGGACGGCACCACGGCTTCGCGCTGCAGCTGCGCGAGGTCGGCCTGCAGGGCCAGCACGAAGGCGCGGGTGCGGCCCGCGCCGACGATCGGGTCGGCCATGTCGATGATGTCGGCATGTCCGGAGTGCGGCACGTCGAGGTAGACGAAATCGCCTCCCGAGACGAGGTCGACGTTGTCTTCGGGCGCGACCATGTCGTCGCGCGAGCCCAGCAACTGGATGGTCAGGGCGCTGCCCGGCGCCGCCGGTGCGCGGGTCTCGCCCTGCCGGGACGCACCGGCGCCGCTGGCCCGGCGTCTCATCAGCAGCCACTGGATACGCAGCTGAGTGATGAATTCGGCGCCGCGGCGAAAACCGAAGATCAGGGGCCAGCGCCGGCTGACAGCGTGGACGACATGGCACAGCAAGGCGCCCAGGCTCCAGATGGGCGCGTTTACCAGGCTGAGATGATGCGACACCCGCCAACCGCGGTTCATGCCGGCCAACAGCACGATCCGCGACACGCAGCCGGCCCAGGGCCGCGCCGGAACCGGCGCGGCCTCGTCGACGGTGGCCGGCCGGTACTCCGCTTCGAACGGCGCGCCTTCGACCTCACCGCAGGCCACTACATACAGCTTGCGCGCCAACAACGCGCCGAGGCTGTGTCCGACCAGCACGATAGAGCCGTAAAGCGCGTCCTGGGCCTGCGCCTGGGCGTATCTGCGATCGATCTCGGCGAGCAGGCCGGCAACGATCCGGTTCGGGTCGGCCATCGACAAACGCGAGGTCGGCAGTTGGGGACAGTAGATCTCCGCGTCCGGCCAGGTGGCGCGAACCAGCGCCTGTACCGATTCGAGCCTGGCCGCGGTATGCATGTAGGCGTGCAGCAATACCACCAGCGTCCGCGGACGCTCCCCGACTTGCGCGTTCATCCCGCCCCCTGGCTGAGTAACGATGCGGCTCCGCGTCCTCGCCGATCGAGCCCGCCGATTCATTCAACGAAGAAGCCGGCGGACTCCGGTCAGAACGGTCGGTCGAAAGCGCACGGATGGAACAACCGGAACGCGGCGAACGCGCAGTAAATACGCTGCAGCCGGCAATCCGCGCTCGACGCGCGCGAGTGCGAGTGCGAGCCCGGGCCCGAACGAATCGCTCACCATCGTCCTCGCGCGTCGCGAATTGGCTCCATTGCTCGTCGACCGATTGGGCCTGCATTGGAACCGCCGGCGCGCCTAAGGTCGCCGTCGTCCCAACCACCGAGACAAGACGATGACCCACCGCACTCCCCGCCCCGCCCGCACCTCGGCGCTGATCGCCGTATCCCTGCTCGCCCTGTCCACCGCCAGCACCGCGTTCGCCGCCGGCTCTGCGCCCGCCGCAACTGCAGGCGCCCCACCTTCAAGCGACGCATCTGCAAGCGCCGCGCCGCAAGCCGCCGCATCGGGCTGGGTCGGCGACATCCTGACCCGGATCTGCGCCCGCCAGTTCGACATCGCCCAGCGCATGGACATGGAATCCTTCCGCGACTACGACGCCGAGACCTTCCGCGCCGTCCACGACGAACGCGCCATCACCGTGTTCGACAGCGGCGGCGTGCGCATCGGCCTCGACGCGATCATGGCCGCGCTCGCCAGCCACTTCACCAACCGCGAAGCCAAGTGGAGCTGGACCGAACGCCATCGCGTTGTCGACGGCTGCAACTCGGCCTACATCCTGTACGAAACCGTGTACGAGATCCCGCGCATCGGTTATCGCCAGAAGGCCCTGACCGGCGTCACCTACACCCACGACGGCCGCAAGTGGCTGGCGATCGCCGACCAGGGGACCAAGCTGCCGCCGTAATCGGAACTCAGGCGGCGGACCGATCCGCGGGAAGCACTGCGCAAAGGCGGCCACGGCCGCCTTTGCCTCGTCGGCGATCCGGATTTCGCACCCGGCGCCCCGATGCAGGCCGCCGCATTTCCGATGCGGCCGGCGGCGCCAGCGCCCGGGTGGCCGCCGGCTTCGATTCTTGGCGTTCGCTTCCGGTGAGGAGCCGCGCGCAGCGTCTCTTCGGCGGCCGCGGGGGGACGGCCGGCCACTGGTCCTCACGGCTCGCCCTGTTTCAACGGCCGCAGAAACACGGACGTCCGCATGCGTCATCGCCAGCCAGCGCGCAGGACTGCGGCCGACACCAGGAGAGGTACGATGAAATCCAGACACTGCACGTCCGCGCTGCATTGCGCGGCCGGTCCGACGCGCCCGCCGCAACATCCGCCTACCGCATCGCCGACACCGCGCTACAGCGGCTTCGTCATCCTGCGCTTGTCCGAACGCATCGCGCCGGGTGCCGACAAGGACCTGCGCAGCCTCGCACGCAAGCACAAGCTCGTGGCGCTGGCCAAGTTGCTCGAAGAAGCGGCGATCGAATTCACCCGCCCGGTGATCCGCAGCGTCGATGCCAAGCGCCTGATCGAAATGGAGCGCCGCGCCGCGCAATCGCCGTTCCCGCCGCTGCGCAGCCTGACCGGTTACTGGCGCCTGGATCTGCGCCACCGCCCCGACGACGCCGAAGCCCTGGTCGCACGCCTGCGCCGGCTCGCCGAAGTCGCCGACGCCTACCGCGAACTCGACGTCACCGATCCGGTCGACGACGCCGACGATCCCTATTGCGCCGGCCAGGATTACCTGGACGCCGCACCGACCGGCATCGACGCGCGCTGGGCCTGGACCCAGGCCAACGGCACCGGCGCCGGCATCGGCGTAGTCGATCTCGAACAGGGCTGGTTCCTCGACCACGAAGACCTGGCCGGGCACGCGCCCAGCCTGATCTTCGGCGACAACCGCGACGGCGTGGGCACTTACAAGGGCAACCACGGTACCGCCGTGCTCGGCGAGATCGCTGGCATCGACAACACCCTCGGCGTAGTCGGCATCGCCCCCGACGTGGCCTCGGTGCGGGTGACTTCGCATTACGACGCCGGCACCGATACCGCCCTGCACGTGGCCGACGCGATCGTCGCCGCGCTGCCGACCATGGCGGCCGGCGACGTGCTGCTGCTGGAAGTGCAGCGCGGCGGCGCGATCCTGACCGAAGTCGACAACGCCGACTTCGATGCGATCCGCCTGGCCAGCGCCCTGGGCGTGATCGTGGTCGAAGCCGCCGGCAACGGCAGCAACGACCTGGACGCCTACACCGACGGCGGGGGTTTCCAGGTGTTCAACCGCGCCAGCGCCGACTTCCGCGACTCCGGCGCGATCGTGGTCGGCGCGGCGCTGTCGCCGCTGCCGCACAACCGCGCCGGCTTCTCCAGCTTCGGCTCGCGCGTGGACTGCTATGCCTGGGGCGAGAACGTCACCACCTGCGGCTACGGCGGCCTCGACGACGGCGGCGGCGACGACAACCGCACCTACACCGCCGGTTTCAACGGCACCAGCTCGGCCTCGCCGATCGTCACCGGTGCCGCCCTCATCACCCAAGGCATGTACGCCGCGGCGACCGGCACGCGCCTGTCGCCGGGCCAGATGCGCAGCCTGTTGTCCGACCCGGCGATCAACACCCCGCAAGGCGGCGGCGTGGCCGGTGCGATCGGAGTGATGCCGGACCTGCGCGCGATCATCGAAGACACCCTGGGCCTGGTGGCCGACGTCTATCTGCGCGATGCGGTCGGCGACAGCGGCGCGGTGCCGTCCACCGGCGCGATCAGCTCCAGCCCCGACGTGATCCTGCGCCCAGACCCGGTGGCCAACCCCGATGCCGCGTTCGGCGAAGGCAGCGGCACCGAGAACAGCAACACCCTCGGCCACGAAGCCGAGACCGGGCAGGACAACTACCTCTACGTGCGCATGCGCAATCGCGGCGCCGCCGACGCCGACGATGTCCGCGCGACGGTGTACTGGAGCCCGGTCGCGACCTTGCTGACCCCGGACCTGTGGAACCTGATCGGCACCTCGGCGCCGGTCGACGTGCCGATGGGCGACACCCTGGTGGTCGCCGACGCCATCACCTGGCCGCAAGCCGACATACCCGCGCCCGGCCACTACTGCTTCGTCGCCAGCCTCGACCATCCCGGCGATGCGGCGCCGCCGCTGCCGCCGGGCCCGCCCAACTTCGACTGGGACTCTTTCCGCGACTACATCCGCGCCCACAACAACATCACCTGGCGCAACTTCAACGTGGTCGATCCGCCGCCGGACCCGCAGGCCATCCTGGCGCTGCCGTTCTTGATCACCGGCACGCCGGATCGCGCCCGGGCTTTCGATTTCGAGATCGTGCGGCGCCTGCCCAGGGGCGTCACCGTGCAGTTGGAACTGCCGCGCGACCTCGCCCGCCGCATCGGGGCCGGGGTGCCATGGAAGGTGGAGATGCCGCGCAAGGGCGATCGCGCCACCGTCGTCTTGCCGAGTCTGCCGCGCCTGCCCCTGTGCGGCCTGTCGCTGCCGCGCGGCGCGCGCTTGCCGGCGCGTTTCCTGCTGCGCGGGGCCAGGCCCGAGCAGATGCAGGGCGCCAGCATCGCCATCCGCCAATGGTTCGAAGGCGAGGAAGTCGGCCGCATCACCTGGCAATGCAGGCGACGCGGCGACGCCGGCCAGCCCAGGCCGCCACGCGGCAAACCGGTCGCGGCGAAGAAGCGCTAGTTACCGATCGCCGGATCGATGTAGGAAGATCCCGCCCGAAGCCACGGAGCTTCGGGCGGGGGCGCACAACGCCGGCGCGTCGCCGGAGCGAGCCCGCCGGCTCAGGGGTTGGTGAAATAACCCGAGCAGTAACGCGAGCCGTTCTTGCTCAGATAGAAACGGCTGCAGTTGGTGTCGTAGCTGCTGCCCAGCGCGGTGATCTGGAAGCCCGACAGATACACCCCGTTGAGGTGATAGTGACTGCCGTTGTACTTCAGCGACCAATGCTCGTGCGGCCCGGTCGAGGCGCCGCCGTTGCACAAGGCCTGCGCCCGAGTGTTGGCCGGATTGCCGACCCGGCTGTTGGCGGCGACGCTCGCGCCGGTGCCGTACTGCAGGTTCATCATGTGGTAGTAGGTGGTCGACCAGCCGCCGCTGTGCACGATTTCGGCGAAACACGAGGAATGGCGCTTGAACGAGCCGCCGGCCGAGGCCGACACCCAGTTCGAGCTCTGGTTGCTGCCCCAGCCGCCGCCGCGCGACATGTCCAGCGACGACATCGGATAATTGCCCGAGCCGGTATTGGTATGCGCACCGCCCACGTGCCAGGATTGGCCGCGCGGATACGGGAACTGCAGGAAGCCGTTGGCCGGCCCGGCCAGGGCGTTGACGTCGCTGGTGTCGGCGAAACGCGCCGACGGCGCGGCTGCCTTGCGCGGCTCGTTGAACAGGCGGCCGTAGACCTGCTGGAACTCGCCGTCGCCGCGCAGCGCGGCGCTGGCCTGGCTTTCGCCGGCCTGCAGGTACAAGGCCTGCAGCGGGTTGGCGCGCGCCAGCGGCACCCGCCCTTGCGGCGCCAGGGAAGCGTCTTCCTGTTCGTACAGGGCCTGGCGCAAGGCGGTGGCGACCTCGCGGGTCTGGCCGTTGAAATCCTTTGCCGTCGACAGCTTGCCGAACGGGCGGCGCATCGCGTCGGCGCTGGCGCGCTGGCGCGAGACCACGCCGCTCTGCTGCTCCATCAGCGCGATCAACACCTTCGGGCTGATGCTGCTGTAACCGGCCCAGTGCGAAATCGACTCGCTGTGACGCACCAGGTGCGGCGCGTGTTTGGCCAGGTAGGCCGCGGTGTCGAAGTCGAACATCTCGTCGTAGGAATACACCAGGTCCTGGCCGCTCAGGCCGGCCGCGACGGTCGCATCGCGCCCGCCGGCCGTCGCCGCGCCGCCGATGACCGCCGCGATACAGCCGGCCAACAAACCCAGTCGTGCTTTCGAAATCGCCTTCATCGCATCGTTCTCGTCGATTGAGGGGTGGCGTGCATGCCCCTGTCCGCAACGACGGATCCGGCATCGAGTGCAGTGCGCTTTCTCGCTCGCATCGGCCACCCTGAGTGATGCGATGCCCCGACTCTAGTGGCCGTCTATGCCGATGTCGTGCGATCGGAGCGCGGTTGCTCACTTGCGGTGAGACTGGCCTTGCACTTCCTTCATTTCGAATCGTCATATACACGCGCGGCGCCGTGGCGATATTCGATGTCATTCGCGTATCGAGTTTCATCGCCGGGAACAGGCCTCGGACAGGCCGCGAACAGGCTGCTCACAAAGCACATTAATTCGTCTTCGCGATATGCCGCTGCGCTGCCTGAAAACGCTGTGGGCGGTGTTTACCGCACTGCAGGAGCGCGTATTCATCGCCGGCACTCGACCCGGTTTTTCCGGATGAGAAACCAGTTGCGTTCGGACGTGACGATGGGCGTGCGCGTTCCGCATCATCGCACCGGCCATCCCCATGCCGATCCCCTGTTGGCGTGGGGCGCCAGGCGGACTTGTTGTTGCCGCGAACCGCCGGCCCGCCTCAGAACGTGATCTTCACCGACGCAGCGCTGCGCTCGGCCTCGCCGTGATACACCGCCTCGATGTTGTTGCCGTCCGGGTCGAGCACGAACGCCGCGTAATAGCCGGGGTGATAATCCCGGCCGCCCGGCGCGCCGTTGTCCTTGCCGCCGTTGGTCATCGCGGCGCGATGAAACGCATCGACCATGGCCCAGTCCTGCGCCTGAAACGCGATGTGGTGGCGTCCGGTCAGGCGGCCCTGGGCCGCAGGGCTGTCGGCGGTGGACACGAACAGCTCGTCGGCCCAGAAATGATCGTCGCCGCTGCCGGCGATCGGCACCTTCAGGGCGGCGAAGACCGCGGTGTAGAACTTCCGGCTCGCCTCGATATCGCTCACCACCAACTGGATGTGGTCGATCAAACGGCCGCGGTGCAGTTCCTGGGTTTCCATGGCGCTTCTCCCGTCGTCGTGTCGTCGTCGTGCCCGCCCGCCGGGAACGGCGGATCGGGCCAGAATCCTTGAGCGTTTTACGACCCGCATCAACAAACCTGGGTGAAGACCGCGTTGCCGGCACGGCACGCCCGGTGGGACGCAGCCCCTCGCTTGGCCTCGCCAAGGCCGGTAGCCCTGCGCCTGTCCGGATCCGCTGGACCGGGGCCGGGTCTGCCGGATTCGACCCGCGGTGCAACCGCTGGCGCCATCGCCGCATCACTTGCACCACGCAGCAGGGAATCGGCCTGGCCGGCCCGCAGCTCGAACGCCCTCGCCGCGCGCCCTGTCGATCACCGCTCCGGAAACCGCCCATGAAAACGATGCCCGCTCTGTTCGCCCTGCTGCTGTCCGTTCCCGGCTTCGCCCTGGCCGAGGAATGCAAGAACACCTCGGACTACGAGCGCGCCCGCGCGGTGATCCAGGACCTGAGCCGCATCGTCGCCCCGAACGGGGTCCAGGAGGCCTATGCCGCGCGCATCGGCGGCATCGACCAATGGATCAGCGTGCGCGGCCAGGACAAGGCCAACCCCATCCTGTTGTTCGCCCACGGCGGCCCGGCCTCGCCGCTGATCCCGACCATGTGGCAGTTCCAGCGCCCGATCGAGGAGTTCTTCACCGTGGTCAACTGGGACCAGCGCGGCGCCGGCAAGACCTTCGCCTCGCACAACCCGCAGGCCTACGCCGACACCCTGCAGGTGGAACGCTACGCCGACGACGCCATCGAAATCGCCGAGTACGTGCGCAAGCGTTACGGCAAGCGCAAGGTCGTGCTGGCCGGCCACAGCTGGGGCACCATCGTCGCGATGACCGCGGCGCTGAAGCGGCCGGACCTGTTCCATGCCTATCTCGGCGTCGGCCAGGCCATCAACGTCCGCGAGAACGAGCGGATCAGCTTCGACTATGGCCTGCAGCAGGCCAAGCTCCACGGCAACGCTGAGGCGGTCAAGGAAATGGAGGCGATCGCGCCTTACCCCGGCGACCGTCCGATCACTCGCGAGCGCATCATCGCCGCGCGCAAATGGTCGCAGCACTACGGCGGCCTGAGCGCGTACCGCACCGAGTCGGCGTACTTCTACCGCGCACCGCTGTTGTCGCCCGAGTACAACGACTGCGACCGCGCCGCGGTCGACCGCGGCAACGAATTCACCCTCGGCCGGGTGCTGCCGGAATTCGTCACCGTCGACTTCAGCCAGGTGCGCGAATTCCCGATCCCGGTGGTGATGTTCATGGGCCGCCACGACTACACCACGCCGTCGCAGCCGACCGCCGACTGGCTGGCCCGGGTCAAGGCGCCGTACAAGCAGGGCGTGTGGTTCGAACACTCCTCGCACATGATCCAGTGGGAAGAACCCGGCAAGGTCCTGGCGAGCCTGCTGGCCTACGTCCGCCCGCTGGCCAAGGACGATGCGCCGCCGCAGTAAGCGGCGCAGCGAAGCCGGCGCCGCTGCAGCTTCGAAGCCGGCGCTGGCGACAGCCGCCGGCCCCGTCCCGTCGCACGGCCATGGCCGACCGCCGCCCCGATCCGCGTTGCAACCCATAGCCAGAGAGCTTCGGGGAAGAACGCGATGTCGGCCGTGGACCGATCGAAAAACATCCTCATCTTCGCCGACGGCACCGGACAGGCCGGCGGGCTGCGACCGGACCAGCGCCTGAGCAACGTCTACAAGCTGTACCGGGCCACCCGCAACGGGCCCGAGAGCCCGATCGATCCGGCCGAACAAGTCGCCTTCTACGACGCCGGCCTGGGCACCGACGCCGATGCCGGCCACGTCCGCCTGCGTTTTTTGCGCGGCCTGCGCAAGTTCTTCAGTTCGGCGATGGGCACCGGCATCAGCACCAACATCGTCGAATGCTATGCGGCGATCCTGAAACACTACGAACCCGGCGACCGCATCTATCTGTTCGGCTTCAGCCGCGGCGCCTACACCGCGCGCTGCGTCGGCGGCGTGCTCAACCTGTGCGGCGTGCCCACGCACGGCGCGGACGGCAAGCCGATCCCGCGCTACGGCCGCGGGCTGATGCGGATCGCCCGCGAAGCCGTGCTGCAGGTCTACGAACACGGCGCCGGCAAGGACCGCGGCAAGTACCTCGCCGAACGCGAAGAGCAGGCCCGGCGCTTCCGGCTCAAATACGGCTCCGATATCGACGGCGAATCGAACGTCCCGGCCTATTTCATCGGTGTGTTCGACACCGTCGCCGCGCTCGGCGCCAAGGGCTTGTTGCGCGCCGTCATGGTCTCGCTGCTGGTCGCGCTGACCATCCTGGCACCGTGCGCGGCCTTGTACGGGTTCGGTCTTGGGCGCTATATCGTCCCCTACCTCGGTGCGCTGGTCCTGGCCGGCGTCTACCGGTTGTTCAGACAGCACTATCGCTCGATCCGCGATTTTCCCAACCCGGGCGACTTCCGCTGGCATATCGCCGGCTGGCGCTCGGGTTTTTACGATCGCCTGCTCGGCCGCCGCGTGCGTTACGCGCGCCATGCGCTGTCCATCGACGAGCGCCGCGCCGACTTCGCCCGCGTCGAATGGGGCGTCAAGGGCCAGCACGTCGAACACCCGGCGGGCGAGCCGGAGTGGCTGCGCCAGGTCTGGTTCGCCGGCTGCCATTCCGACATCGGCGGCAGTTATGACGAAGACGAATCGCGGCTGTCCGACATCGCGCTGTCGTGGATGCTGGAACAGACCGCCGAACTGCCGCATCCGGTGCTGGTCGACCGCAGCCGCCTGCATCTGTTCCCCTGCGCGGGCGGCATGCAGCATTGCGAGATCCAGCGCCTGCTCGAGCGCTATCCGGACTGGGTGCCGCAGGCGTGGCGCATCGGCTGGAAGCCCAAACCGCGGATCGAAGCCCGCGGCGCCCCGCTGCACCGCAGCGTGCTGGAACGTTTCGAGCTGGCCGCCGTACGCCACTGTGGCGAAGTCCGCCCTTACCGCCCGGAATCCTTGGCCCTGGACGCGCGCCTGGCCCGCTATTACGCGGCGGCCGATGCCGTGTCGTGCCCCGCGCCGGCGCCGCACCTAACTTGACAGCCTCGGCATTCTTATCGAGCCTAACCGCCTACACACGGAGGCGATCGATATGCATGTTCGACCGGCGGCCCTCGCGGCCATGATCATCCTGGGGCTCGGCGCCCTTTCCGCTCGCGCACAGACCGCCGTGCTGAGTTACAACGAAGTCGCCGCCGAGTACGCCGCGAACCCGGAGGCCGCGGGCAAGAAATACGACGGGCGCCGCCTGGCCTTCTCCGGACAGTTGATGCGCATGGGCTCGGAGCCCGGCGGCACCTACTTCGGCGCGATCGCCGAGGACGGCGCGATGTTCGACACCGCCTTCGAGGTCGCCGACCAGGAGGCGCTGAAGGCCAAGTTCGAGGGCAACGAAATCAAGCCGTTCCAGAAGTCCTCGACCGTGGTGTTCGAGTGCACGAACGAAGGCAATGCAGGCACCGTCGTGCAGGGCCTCAAGCTGAGCCAGTGCCGCGTTACGAAGTAAACCGCCGCCGCTGCAAGCCGATCCGGCCGGGCTCCGATGAGCCCGGCTTTTTTGTCGCTCGAGTCAGAGCAAACCAAGCCGCTCTGGAGTAGGAGCGGCGCGAGCCGCGACCGCGCAACCGGGACGATCGCTGCGCGGCAGCGATCCAAGCGACGGTGCAGGCGACCGGTACCGCGCAATCCCGGGACTCATCCCCTGCGACGCCCCTGCCCTACAGTGCGTGGGGACATGCTCAGGACCGCCCCTCGGTCCGCCCTCATGTCCCGTCGCTCCGGGGCCGACGACCGTCTCGAACGCGCACGCCCGCCTCCGCGGACGGCGGCTTCGAGCGTGCCCGGTCGCGCGCCGGCACGACGCCGATCGCACCTCCCGACCATCACACCAAGGACCAGGTATGAAGCATACGCAGCTGAAGAAAACCGCCCTCGCCACGCTGGCCCTGTCGCTGGCCCTGCCCGCGGCCGCGCAGACCACCTTGCGGGTCCCCGCGGACTACCCCACCATCCAGGCCGCCATCAACGCCGCCGTCGCCGGCGACACCGTGCTGGTCTCGCCCGGCAACTACCCCGAACGCCTCAACTACGACGGCAAGGCCATCGCCGTGATCAGCGAAGGCGGCCCGGCGACGACCATCATCGACGGCGGCAGTGCCGGCAACGTGCTGGTGTTCGACAGCGGCGAAGGTCCCGCCGCGCGGCTGGAAGGCTTCACCATCAGGAACGGGCGCGCCAGCTTCGGCGCCGGCATCGACATCCTCGCCGCCTCGCCGAGCATCGTCGGCAATATCTTCGACAGCAACACCCAGACCTCGGGCGGCTACGGCGCGGCGATCGGCGGCAACGGCTCCTCGGCGCTGATCGAGCGCAACATCTTCCGCAACAACAGCTGCGACTCCCAGCACCTGTCCGGCGTGATCACCTTCGTCAACGGCTCCTCGCCCGACATCGTCAACAATCTGATCGTCGACAACCCCTGCCGGGCGATCACCATGACTCTGCCGGCCGGCAACAGCCCGCAGGTGTCCAACAACACCATCGTCGGCAATCGCACCGGCATCAAGGTCAGCGCCCAGGTCAACTCGAACCTGCACCTGTACCAGAACAACATCCTGGCCGGCAACGCGGTCGGTTTCGAGATCGTCAACGGCACTGCGGCGAACCATCCGCTGTTCAAGCACAACCTCGTCTTCAACAACACCAGCAACTACCTCGGCGTGATCGACCAGAACGGTCTCAACGGCAACCTGTCGGCGGACCCGCTGTTCGTCGGCCCCGCCACCGGCAACTACCACCTCGCCGCCGCCTCGCCCGCGGTCGATGCCGGCGCCAACGCCGACTTCCTGCCCGCGACCGACATCGACGGCGAAAAGCGCCTCATCGACGGCAACGGCGATGGCGCGGTCATGGTCGATATCGGCGCCGACGAACTCAAGGTACTGTACCCGCCGGTCGCCGACTTCCAGGTCGTCACCGACGCGCTCAAGGCGAGCTTCACCGACGCGTCGAGCGATCGCGACGGCGTCATCGCCTCGCACCTGTGGGATTTCGGCGACGGCAGCCAGTCGACCCAGGCCCATCCCGAACACAGTTATGCGCGCAGCGGCAGTTACACCGTCGCCCTGACCGTGACCGACAACGACGGCGCCAGCCACAGCGTCAGCAAGCAGGTCGCGGTCGGCGGCCAGACCGTGTTCGAGAATGCCGGCGATTATCCGATCCTCGACCTGCGCAGCGTCGAAAGCCCGATCGTCGTCAGCGGCCTGCCCGGCAATGCCCCGGCGACGCTGAAGGTGGCGGTCGACATCAAACACACCTTCATCGGCGACCTGCGTGTCGACCTGGTGGCGCCGGACGGCAGCCGCTACACCCTGCACAACCGCAGCGGCGGCAGCGCCGACAACCTCATCAAGGCCTACACCGTGAACGCCTCCAGCGAAACGGCCAACGGCACTTGGAAACTGCTGGTCAACGACAATGCCCGCGCCGACGTCGGCAAGATCGACCGGTGGAGCCTGCAGTTCTGATGAATGCCGCGCCGCCGGCGCGACAGATGCGTTCTGGGCTTTGATGGCAGGCGCATTGGGAAGGGCGCAGGGAGGTTATTCGCTGCGCCCTTTTTGATTCGGAGCCCTTCAAGATCCTGCCCGTGGCGCCTGCCTGTCTGTCCGGCCGCTACATCTCAGGGGTCGATTGTTCGATAATCCGCTGCGATTCCTCGGCACGGCGGCGCACTTCACGGTTGGTGTCGGCAGGCTACATCGTTGCGACTATCGGTATCGCGCCTCCCGGCCCGCCAAACGGCGGCCGGCTGCTTGAACGCCCGGCATCGCCCTTTAGTGCAATACCCAAGCCCATCGGGCGGGTCCAGCATCGGTCCGATCCGGCGCCCGTCGCCGTCGAACCGACATCCTGGGGAGGGAGCACTCATGTTCCGCATCGCGCTGAAGTGGGTTCGCCTCGGTCCATCCGATTCCGTCGACGGTCGCAACCGCGCCAGGGCGCTCGCCATGGCGGCCGTGCTGCCGATGCTCGGCAGCCTGGCCCTGCTTGCCCCGTCGACGGCCCGGGCGCTCGATTGCGGCAGCAACAACGGCTATACCTGCCAGGGCACGGCATCGCAGTACGCAGGCGGTTTCAGCCCCGGCGTGGGCAGCGGCGGATTCGGCGGCGGCGATTGCATCGCCACGCGCACGCCGGTCGTTTTCGTCTCGGGCAACGGCGACAGCGCGCTCAGCTTCGACATGCCGCCGGCCGCGGTGAACGGCTACGCCGCACCGGCCCATTCGATGTACGACGAACTCAAGGCGCGCGGTTACAACGACTGCGAACTGTTCGGAGTGACTTACCTGGATGCGCAGGAGCGCAGCTCGCCGCAGTACAACTATCACCAGCCGGCGAAGTATCAGGTGCTCAAGACCTTCATCGACAAGGTCAAGGCCTATACCGGCCGCAGCCAGGTCGACCTCGTCACCCATTCGCTGGGCGCGTCGATGTCGCTGGCGATGCTGCGCTATTACGGCTATCAAGCCAATGTACGCCGCTTCGTCAACATCGGCGGCGGCTTGCGCGGCCTGCAGACCTGTCTCAGTACCGGCTATCAGTCGCCGTACGCGCCGACCTGCAACGCCGAGGCCTACGTGTTTCCGTACGACTACTACACCTTCGGCCTGTACCCGAGCAGCGGCGTCGCCTACTACGGCTACAACCGCTGGACCGGCAGCGGCAGCAACAGCCTGCGCGCGATGCCGGCGATGTACGGCTCGATCGCCTTCTACAGCATCACGGCCGGCCTGCACGACCAGGTGCAATGCTTCACCACCAGCTATTCGGCCGGCTGCAGCAATGGCGCCCTGTTCAATGCTGCAAGCAACGTCAAGGCGCAGGTCGACATCGGCGTGGGCAGCACCGCTTATGCCTACGATTGGGACTGGAGCGACGGCAGCCCCTACAACGCCGGCGGCGGCGACACCAGCAACGGGGTCGGCCACTTCCGCTCCAAGACCAATGCCGGCCGGATCGTCTACAACATGCTGGCGACGACCTGCACGACCGGTTGCGCGAACGGATATGTCGGAGTCAACGGGCCGGCGGTGAATCGCTGACCCGGGGCCAGTTCGTCAGGCTCGCCGGTGCCGCGTTCGTCTCAGATCTGGAACCCGCCGCGCCCCGCGCCGCCGCCGCGGCTGTAGTGCAGCAAGCGGCCGCGATGCGGCGGCTCGTCGGTGTCGTTCATCGGGCAGCGCCGTTCTTCGACCGAGTAACCCTGGGCGAGCATCAGCCGAGTGAAGCGCGCGCTGTTGCCGCGTCCGGGGTCGGTGATGAGCACCTGCGCATCGTCGAAGGCGTGCCGGGCGATGACTTCGCCGATCACCTCGGCCTGGTCGCGTTCGTACAGCACGTCGCTGGCGATGATCAGGTCGAAACGGCCGAGCGTGGGCAGCGCAGTGTCCCAGCGCAGATGCCGGTAATGCACCGCCGGCAATCCGTTCAAGGCGGCGTTGTAAGACAGGAAGGGTTCGGTCAGCGGGTGCACGTCGCTGGCCACGATATTCGCCCCGCGCCGCTGCAACACTAGGCTGGCCAGGCCGATCCCGCAACCGAGTTCGAGAATGCGCTGGCCGCGGATGGCGAAACGGTGCATGGCCTGCGCCAGCAACTGCCCGGCCGGCCAGACCTGGCCGAACAGGCTCCATTGCGCGGCAGAGATGCCCAGGCGCTCGCCGTGGCCGTCGGGGTCGCTGAACTGCTGCAGGTCGCTCAGCACTCGCAGCCCCCAGGCGTCGCCGCCTACGGTCAACGAGAGTCGACGGGTGGTATAGCCCGGCACCGGCCGCTCCCGAGTGGGCGTCCCCCTGGATCAGGGCGATGACGCGTGAAAGGGAGCGAAGCGAGCGATCAGGGATCGGTCGGGCGAAACGCGCGATTGGAACGGCTTACCGTTGCATCCTACACCTGTCAGGCGGGCCGTGAGGCCAACCCCGTAGAACGCCGGACCCGGTTATAGACCGGGGTTTACCGGAATCGTCCTGGCCAGGCAGCAGGTCGACAGCCGTGCAGGGCTTGCGGCCTCAGCGACGACCCCGGCCGCTGAGCGCCCGCTCGTCGTCCTCTTCGACCGGGCGGGCCACTCAACGAGCACTGATCGGTTCGAACCGAACGATCCAGTCGATTGGTCCGACTCGACCGCCAGCTGTGTCAGTCCGCTAGTCGATCGAGTCAGTTAGCAGGCTCAGTCGGCCCGCACCGGCTCCCCGCCGCAACCGCCGTCGCCGTCGCCCTGCAACTGGCGCAACTCGCACTCGATGTCCCAGCCGTCGCCATGCACTTCCAGGAAACGGCGCGTATGCGCGATCGCTTCCTCCTTCGAGGCCGCCTCCAGCAAGGCATAGCCGCCGATCACTTCCTTGGCTTCGGTGAAGGGGCCGTCGGTCGCGGTGATCTTGCCGCCGCGCAGGCGCAGGCGGACGCCGTCGGCACTCGGGGCCAGACCGGCGGTGCCGATCAATACCCCGGCCCGGGTCATTTCTTCCATTAACTTGCCCATATCCGCCAGCAACCGCTCGCTGGGCGGTTCGCAAGTGGCCTCGTCGATCCGGATCATCGAAAGAAAACGCATGCAGCTCTCCTGGTGGTCGCGATGGAGCGCGGCGGCCGGAACTCCGGCGCATGGAACCCGCTCCTGTCTCGACGACGAACCAGGGCGGCAGGAATCGACACGCCCATCGACATGCCATCGAGATTCCACCGACAAGCCGCTGGAGATCGGTGCAAGGCCCGGCTCCGGCCGGCACGATGCCGCCGGACCGGACACAGGACACCACCGCGGCTGGCGCCGCGCGGCGCTGTCAGCGGTGCGCCAGGGCGAAATCTATGGCCGCGCACACCGCCGCGGCCTGGGCGGCATTGCACTGCTCGGGCGTGGCGCGCGGGCTGTCCGGATAGACCTCGGTGGTGGTGCGATAGCGGGCATCGGTGATGCCGGCGCACAGGCCGAGCGACTTGACCGGGTAATTGATCACGCCGTGGGCGACCACGGTCGCGCCGATGATTTCGCCGCGGGCGTCGGCCGGGGCAATGTGGGTGACTTTCTCGACCGCGGCGATCACCGCCTGCTGGAACTCGGGTTGCGGGTCTTCGCTGTCGCCGACCAGATAGAACCCATCGGGGATTTCGCCGGGCTCGTAAGGCTTGCCGTCGCGCGCGGCCAACGCCGGGCGGAACTCGGTCTCGTCGCTGTCGGTGGTTTCGTGCAGGTCGATGTGCATCAGCACCTCGGCGCGTACCGGCGCGACCAGGCGCATCAGCGCCGCCGATTCCTCGGCCGGGCTGTCCGCGCGGAACGAGCGGTTCGGGTCGATCGCATCGATGTTCCAGCGATGGATGCGCTCGTAGGCCCAGGGGCTGACGCAGGGCGCGACCAGCAGATTGACCCGGCCGACGTAGTCCGCGGCATGACGCTCGACGAACGCCAGCGCGCCGTGCACGCCGCTGGTCTCGTAACCGTGCACGCCGCCGGTGACGAGCATGCAGGGCAAGCCGTCCTGCCAGTCGCGGCTCTTGATCGCGAACAGCGGGTAGCTGTCGGGGGCATAGTCGAGACGGCCGTACTCGACCACCTCGAAACGCGAGCGCAGCCCCTCGATCGCGCCGACCACGTCGGCCTGGTAGCTGCGATGGCGGACCTGGCTGGCGCGCCACTGCGCCACTTCCGCCGCGCCCCAGGGCTGCCCGGGCGTGCCGATCGGGTAGAAGGCTGCTGCAGTCATCGCGTCGCTCGCTCGGGTATCGGGAAAGGCGGGCATTTTAGCACTGGCCCCCGATGCGCCCGGCGGCCGGGTCGTCGATTGAAAGCGCGCGGGCACCGCGGGTCGTGTCGATCCGACGGGCCTGCGTTCGTCGATCGGGCAAGAGGGCCGGAGTCAGCACCGGCCCACCCCTCGGCCATCCGCCCCAGGAGCCCCACCGATGTCCTTCCAGGCCTATCTCGACAACATCCAGGCCAAGACCGGCAAGACCCCGGCCCAATTCCGCACGCTCGCCGCCGGCAAAGGCTTCGCCGACGCCAAAGGCCTCAGGCCCGGCGTCAAGGCCGGCCAGATCATCGCCTGGCTCAAGCAGGACTTCGAACTCGGCCACGGCCATGCCATGGCCCTCGTCGCCCTGCTCAAGGGCAGCAAGAAGGAAGGCGACCGGTAGCGGCGCTGCATTGCGTCTCGGGCCGCAGCCTTTGTTCACTGCAGGCACATGGCCGTCGACACGCTCAGGCGTAACGCGAAGCCACCAGCGCCAGGACCGCGTAGCGCGCGGTCTTGGCGATGCTCACCATCGGCAGGAACACTCGCAGTCGCTCGCGCATGACCCCGGCGGCGAAGGTCAGCGGGTCGCCGACGATCGGCAGCCAGCTCAGCAACAAGGTCCACTTGCCGTAGCGTCCGTACCAAGCGCGGGCGCGCGCCAGCGCCGCCGACTTGATCGGAAAAAACCGGTGCTGGCTGAAACGCGCCGCTTCGCGCCCGAGCCACCAGTTGACGGTCGAGCCGAGCACGTTGCCGAGGCCGGCCACGAGCACCAGCCACCACGGCGGGTAACCGGCCACGACCATCCCCGCGAGCAGGGCTTCCGATTGCGCCGGCAGCAAGGTGGCGGCGACGAACGCGGTGAGGAACAGTCCCAGATACGCCATCGCCGGCATTCTAGCGTCCCGACTGCAGCGCTCCGCGCCGAAGCCGCCGCTCGCGGGCCCGAGTCTCAAGAGCGGAAACGAAACGGGGCAGCGCTCCTTCGTCCCAAGCGGACTCGGAAAGCTGCCCCATCCTTCGCGCATCGATCTCGCGAGCGCCTGCCAACGGGCTTGATCCCACGAGCATTCGCCTTGGACCGAAGCCCGCTCGCGCGAGCTTCGTCTTGCTTCCTATCTCGGCAAGCCTGCCCTCACCAAATCCGCACCCGCTTGTCCGGCGGCAGATACATGGCATCGCCCGGCTTCACGTCGAACGCGCGGTACCACGGGTCGAAATTGCGCAACGGGCCGTTGGCGCGGTACTGCGAGGGCGAATGCGGGTTGGTCTTGATCTGGTTGAGCAGCGCTTCGTCGCGGTACTTGCCCTTCCAGATCTGGCCCCACGACAGGAAGAAGCGCTGGTCGCCGCTCAGGCCGTCGATGACCGGCGCCGGTTTGCCGCCGAGGCTGAGCTGGTAGGCGGTGTAGGCCATCGAAATGCCGCCGACGTCGCCGATGTTCTCGCCCATGGTCAGCGCGCCGTTGACGCACTGGCCCGGCAACGGGCAGAACGCGTCGTACTGGGCGCCGAGCGCCTGGGTGCGCTGCTCGAAGCCGGCGCGGTCGGCGTCGGTCCACCAGTTGCGCTGGATGCCGGCGTAGTCCGACTTGCTGCCCTGATCGTCGAAGCCGTGGCCCATTTCGTGGCCGATCACCGCGCCGATGCCGCCGTAGTTCACCGCAGGGTCGGCGTTGAGATCGAAGAACGGCGCCTGCAGGATGCCGGCCGGGAACACGATCTCGTTGAAGGTCGAGTTGTAGTAGGCGTTGACCGTCTGCGGCGTCATGAACCATTCGTCGCGGTCCGGACGGGTGCCGATGCGGCGGACTTGGTCGTTGCGGCCGTAACGGCGCAGTTGCATGACGTTGGCCATCAGGTCGCCCGGGACGATGGCGACGCTGCTGTAGTCGCGCCACTTGTCCGGATAACCGACCTTGGGACGGAAGCTGGCGAGCTTGCGGTAGGCCTCGGCCTTGGTGCCCTCGCCCATCCAGTCGATCTTCTCGATGTTGCTGCGCAGCGCCTTGCGCAGATTTTCCACCAAGGCCTGCATCGCCGCCTTGGCCTGCGGCGAGAAATGGCGCTCCACGTAGAGCTTGCCCATCGCATCGCCGAGACCGTCGCTGCCGGCCACCGTGGCCACTGCGCGCTTCCAGTCGTCGCGCTGGGCCTTCTGGCCGCTGAGCACCGTGCCGGTGAAGGCGAACGAGGCATCGTCGATCTCGCGGCTCAGCAGCGGTGCGTTGTTGCGCACGGCGTGGAAGCTCAGGTAATCGCGCCACACCGGCAAGGGCGTGGCCGCGATCGTGTCGAGCACCGGCTGCACCGCGCTCGGGGTGATGACGTTGACGCGGTCCAGCGCCGGCATGCCCTGCGCCTTGACCTGCGCGGCCCAGTCGTAGCCCGGGTATTGCTTGGCCAGGTCGGCGAAGCTGGCGACGTTGTAGGTCTTGTCGCGGTCGCGCAGCTTGGCGCGCTCCCACTGCGGCTTGGCCAGCTCGGTCTCCAGCGCCAGCACCGCCTGTGCGCGCGCCTTCGCATCGCTCACGCCGGCGAAGCCGAGCATGCGCTCGATGTGGGCGAGGTAGGCGGTGCGGATGCCGACGAAGCGCGCATCCTGGTTGAGGTAGTAGTCGCGGTCCGGCAAGCCCAGGCCGCCGACGCGCAGGCCGACCAGGTACTGGTCCGGGTTCTTGCGGTCCAGGTCGACGCCGAAACGCAGCGGCGCGGTAGTGCCGTCGAGGTCGGTGTTGCCGAAGGCGGCGATCAGCGCGTCCTTCGAGTCGATCGCGGCGATGCGCTCGAGCACCGGCTGCAGCGGGCGGATGCCGGCGGCATCGCGGGCGGCGCGGTCCATGTAGCTGGCGTAGTAGTCGCGCAGCTTCAGCGCGTCGCTGCCCGGCGCCAGGTCCTTGCGCTGGCGCAGCGACTCGATGATCGCGTGCACCTGCGCCTCGGACTGGTCGCGCAGCATGTTGAACGAGCCGTACGAGGTCTCGTAGTCCTTCAGCTGATAGGTGTCGAGCCAGTGGCCGCTGACGTAGCGGTTGAAGTCGTCGCCGGGCTTGACCCTGGTGTCGCGCGACGACAGGTCGACGCCGAAGCTGCCGAGCCGGGGCTGCCCCTTGCCTGCGGCGCCGGCCGCGGAGTCGGCAGCGTGGACGGACGGAACAGCCAGCGCGGCGGCAAGCGCCAGGCCCAGGCTCAAACGTGAAGGCTTCATATGCGGTCCCCGCTGGAAAGGCCGCAGCCTAGCGCAGCCGGGCCGGTCTGTCGTAGGCCGTTGGTTTGGGCCGCTCCATTAACGGCACCAGCGGGCCGCAGACCATCCTGCCGAACCTCGGCGCTGCAAGCCCTCGCGCGCCAGCGCCGGAGCCGCGCATTCCTAAAACCGAGCCGCGCGGCCCCGGCAGCCGTCCTGGCTGCGATCGACCGGCCGCGCTATCGTTCCGTCCCACGAACGGGCATGCCCGCCCGTTCGGCGCTCGCTCTGGTCGAGCCCCCAAGGAAATACCCCGCCGTGCCGCATTACTCAGGTCCCCTGCTCACCCGCCCCGACGCCGACGCATTACTGGCCGCACGCGCCGGCGGCGCCGGCACCTGGACCGGTTCGCTGGACCTGGGGCGTTCGAGCGGCGAGGCAGGACTGGACGCAGACACCTGGCGCTGGCGCGATCGGCGCTATCCGTATCCGTCCAAGCTCAAGGACCGCACGATCTATCACTGGGACGGCGACGAGTTCGCGCCGGTCTCGCGCTTCTCCGGCTCGCTGATCAAGCTGGTGCCGACCGAATGGGGCGCGCCGACCTTCGAGATCGACGGCATCAAGATGCTGCCCACCTCCAAGGCCTCGCCGATCGACGACGCGCAGCGCAAGGTCGCCCTGGTCGAGCCGCGCGGCAAGGTCGTGCTGGACACCTGCGGCGGCCTGGGCTATTTCGCTGCCTGCTGCCTCGAAGCCGGCGCCGCCCGGATCCAGTCCTTCGAGAAAAACGAAAACGTGCTGTGGCTGCGCACCCTCAATCCCTGGTCGCCCGATCCCGAGGCCGCCACGAGCGGCGGCCGCCTGCAGCTGGCTCATGCCGACGTTTCGCAGGCCATCGCCGGGATCGCCGATGCCTCGGTCGATGCCCTGCTCCACGACCCGCCGCGATTCGGCATCGCCGGCGAGTTGTATTCGCAGACCTTCTACGACCATCTCGCACGCGTGCTGCGCCGCGGCGGGCGCTTGTTCCACTACACCGGCAGCCCGAACAAACTCACCAGCGGCCGCGATGTCCCGCGCGAAGTGGCCAAGCGCCTCGACAAGGCCGGGTTCAAGGCCGAGCTGGCGCTGGATGGCGTGCTGGGCACCCGGCGCTGAGGCGGCCCAGGATCGAACAGGCGAAACCGGCGATCACGGCACCTCGCAACGCCAGATCGAATCGGCGAGCCACAGGTTGGCGCGGGTGATGTGGTTATAGATCTCTTCCAACGGCGTGCCGCCCTGCGCCGTGCATTGGGCGACGGCATCGGCGCGCGCGTCTTCCAGCGCGATGCCGGGGTCGTAGCTCTGGCCGTGCCCGCTGACGGTGACGATGCCGGCGAAAGCCGCGCCGGACAGGGTCAGCCACAGCGCCGATGCGACGAGGACGGAGGCTCGCTTCATGCTCATGCTCCCGATACGGATAGGACCCTGGCATTCGACCCGGGCCGCCCGCAGGCGTCCGTGAAGATCGGGTAAGCGGAATGTAAAGCTTCGACGGAGCCGCCAAGCCTGCGCCGGGTACTCAATCGCATGCTTCGATGGGCGATTCGTCGAGCGGCTCGAAGTGGCTGCCGGATTTCGACGCCATGGCCGCTCAGGTGCGCAAACTCAGCGACGACTTCGGCCATCACTACCGGCGCCACGTCGATCACTCCCAGGTCGAGATCCCCGATTTCCGCCGCGAGCGCGCGCCGATCCATCTGATGCCGTCCTTGTCCGGCTTCGATGGTCACCCGCAGCCATGGCGGGGCAAGCTGCCCTGGTTCGTCGGCTGCCGCGACCACCGGCGCCGCAGGTCCGCCGGTCGCTGAAACGGCACCGGCGGAGTTGGTGCAGACGGCGGCATGACGGCCGGAGCCGCCGTCCGTCGCCTGCCCGGTCCGACCGCCCCCGCCGGACCCGTTTTTGATGCGCGACCTGCTTTAATCGGCCAGGTTTTCCGACTGGTCTGTCGCCGCGCCGCGGGAAGCACGCGAGGGGCCCGCCGTATCCACCCAGGCGCCGCGACGCTGGCCGCCGTGCCCGCCTGGCCGCAGTCCACCACGGCTGTCGCGCTGCCGCGCATAGTCCGGGAGGCTACATGCACCTGTCGCTGCCCATCCTCCGCCCCCTCGTCCTGTCCTGCGCGCTCGCCTGGCTGGCGCTCGCGTTGCTGACCGTGTCCTCTTGCCGCAACACCGGCCCGACCGCCGACGACCCTCCGCCCGCAGAGCCGGCGGTATCGCCGCCGCAGTTGGCGATGGTCGGCGCGCACCTGCTCGACGGCCTGGGCGACTACCGCTTCCCGGTCACCAGCCGGCACCCCGAGGTGCAACGCTGGTTCGACCAGGGCCTGATGCTGACCTACGGCTTCAACCACGACGCTGCCGAACGCTCCTTCCTCAAGGCCACCGAGCTGGATCCGGATTGCGCCATGTGCTGGTGGGGCGCCGCGCTGGTGCTGGGGCCGCACGTCAACGCAGCGATGGACCCGAAGGACAACGGCGACGCCTGGACCCGGCTGCAGCGCGCGCAGGCGCTGGCGCCGAAGGCCAGCGAACGCGAACGCGCCTTCATCCAGGCCTTGGCGGCGCGCTATGCGCAGAACCCGCCGGCGGATCGAAAGCCCTTGGACCTGGCCTATGCCGAGGCCACGCGCAAGCTGGTGCAGCAGCGCCCGGACGACCTCGACGCAGCGACCTTTCATGCCGAAGCCTTGATGGACCTGCAGCCCTGGGATTACTACGACGAAAAGCAGCGGCCCAAGGGCGGCACGGCCGAAGTCGTGTCGACCCTGGAATCGGTGATGGCGCGCAATCCCGATCACGCCGGCGCCCTGCACCTGTACGTGCATGCGGTCGAGGCCTCGTCCGCGCCGGGCCGCGGCGCGGCCGCGGCCGATCGCCTGCGCGACCTGGTTCCCGGCTCCGGCCATCTGGTGCACATGCCCGCGCATATCTACTCGCGGGTCGGGCGCTGGCACGACGCGGTGATCGCCAACCAGCGCGCGATCGAAGCCGACGACGCCTACCTGGAACTGTGCCGCGGCAACACCCGGGGCGTGTATCCGCTGGGCTACGTGCCGCATAACCACCACTTCCTGTGGTTCGCCGCGAGCATGGAAGGCAGCAGCGCGGTCGCGCATGCGGCGGCGAAGACTACCGCCGAGCGCACCGATCTGCACGAGCTGATGCGCCAGGACGGCTTCGCGGTGTTGCAGCACTACTGGATGACACCGTGGTTCGAACGCGTGCGCTTCGGTCGTTGGAACGAGATCGCCAAGGCCCCCAACCCGGCGCCGGACCTGCCCTACGTCACCACGATCTGGCACTACGCCCAGGCTATGGCCGCGGTGCGCCAGCGCCGCCTGGCCGACGCGCAGCGCCATCTCGAATTACTGCGTCCGCTCGCGGCCGATCCGGCGATGGAAAAGCTCACCGCGTGGGACCGCTACCCGCTGTCGCACGCGGCGCGCATCGCCGAGCGCGTGGTCACCGCGGAGATCTCCGCCGCGCGCGGCAAGCACGAGGTCGCGGTGGCCGCCTTGCGCGAAGCGGTCGCGATCGAGGACCGCATCCCCTACGACGAACCGCCGGGATGGCACGCGCCAGTGCGGCAGACCCTCGGCGCGGTGCTGCTCGATGCGCGGCGCCCGGCCGAGGCCGAGCGCGTCTATCGCGAAGAACTGCTGCGCAATCCCGGCAACGGCTGGTCGCTGTACGGGCTGGCCGAAAGCCTGCGCGCGCAGAACAAGAACGCCGAGGCCACCGACACCCGGCGCGAGTTCGCCGAGGCCTGGCGCAACGCAGACGTACGGCTGACGGCATCGCGCATGTAGAGGGGCGCGGACAGAGGGATGCGGGCGCCGCACCGGCACGCACCGCCGGCGAGGCCGGTTGCAGAAGGTGCGCGCCGCCCGCTTTTTCGGCCGCCGCCGGGGCTATGCTCGGCCGGTCCTGTGGGGAGTCGCCGATGGACCGGACCGAGTCGATTGCCGCTCCGCCCCCGCCGCGCGCGATCGCGCGCGACGCTCATCCGCCGGTGTCCTGGCGCGACAGCCTGCGCACCAAGCTGATGCTGTGGTTCGGCGTGCTGGTCGGGGTGCTGCTGCTGATCGGCTTCGTCGTCGCCTTCGCGATCGCGCGCCAGCAGATCATCGCCGGCGCCCAGGAGCGGACGCGTTACGAAGCCGCCCAGACCGCCGACCGCCTGCTCGCCTCGATGGAATCGGTGCGCATCACCGGTGCGGCCGTGATCGGCCTGTTCAACAGCCTCGCGCTGGACCGCGAGGCCACGGTCAAGGCGATGGAAGCCCTGCTCGACGCCGATGCCAGCGCGGTCGGCGGCCTGATCGCGCTCGAACCCGGCGCGCTGCCCGATGGCTTGCCGATGGCCTACTACGTCGGCGTCGACCGCCGCGGCGTGGCCAACCGCGACCTGGTCGCGATCGGCTACGACGCCCATCAGCAGCCCTGGTACCGGCGCACCCTGGCGGCCGACGCGCCGTGGTGGTCCGAGCCCTACTTCAACGAAACCGCCGGCGGTCACTGGATGAGCACTTTGAACGTGCCGCTGCGCGGACACGACGGCCGGCGCCTGGGCATGGTCAGCCTGGACGTGCCGATCGCGCGCTGGGCCGAATTGGTCGAACCGCTGCACCACATCCACGGCCAGCGCCCCGCGCTGTTCGCCCCCCAAGGCAGCATCACCCTGCATGCCGACCCGAACGTCGCCCTGAAGACCACGCTCGAACGCTACATCGCCGCCGCCGGCCGCAGCGATCTGGCCGAGATGGCCACCGCGCAGCGACACGGGCGCCGCTTCGAGTTCACCCATGTGCTGCCGATCGTGCGCGAAACCCGGTTTTCGGTCTTGGAACCCATCGGCAAGACCGGTTGGACCCTGCAGGTGTCGATGTCGCACAAGCCGCTGCTGGCCGCGCTCAAGCGCACCATCGTCCAGCTGGCGGCGATCGTGTCGATCGCCTTACTGCTGATCACCTTGCTGGTGCGGCGAATGGCGGCGCGGATCACCACCCCGTTGAGCGACCTGACCGGTTCGGCCAGCCACTTCGCCGCCGGCGAATTCGACTATCCCCTGCATCAGACCGAACGCCGCGACGAAGTCGGGGTGATGGCGCGCGCGTTCGACAACGCACGCGGCTCGATCAAGCGCCAGCTCGTCGAGATCCAGGACATGAGCACGGCGCGGCAGAAAATCGAAAGCGAACTCGACATCGCCCGCGAAATCCAGCTGGCGATGCTGCCGGGCGCGCGCGTCCTCGGCGCGGACGAGTGGCGCCTGCAGGCGAATGCGCGGCTGGAGCCGGCCAAGGCGGTCGGCGGCGACTTCTACAGTTTCTTCGAGCGCGACAGCCACACCCTGTGGTTCGCGATCGGCGACGTCTCCGACAAAGGCGTGCCGGCGGCCTTGTTCATGGCCCGCACCATGACCGTGCTGGAGATCGCCGCCGGCCGCGGCGGTTCGCCCGGGCTCGCCCTGCAGGAGGCCGCGCAGCGCCTGCTCGAAGGCAACGACACCTGCATGTTCGCCACGGTGCTGTGCGGCTTGATCGACGCGCGCAGCGGCGAGCTGGCCCTGGCCAGCGCCGGCCACGAACCGCCGGTGCTGCTGCGCGCCGACGGCAGCGCCGCCTTCGTCGAGCTGGCTTCGGGCCCGCCGCTCGGGGTCGTGGCCGACGAACACTATCCGATCTGGCGCGGGCGCCTGCACGACGGCGAAGCCCTCGTCGCCTATACCGACGGCATCACCGAAGCCTTCGACGCCCAGCAACAGCCTTTCGGTGGCGAGCGCTTGCTCGCGGCGCTGCGAGGCGGCACCGACGCGGGCACGCTGTGCAGCGCCCTGGTCGCCGAGGTGCATCGCTTCGCCGCCGACGCGCCGCAGTCGGACGACATCACCGTGCTGTCGCTGCATTGGACCGGCAACGACGACGCCGGCGGCGCCCGGCCCAAGTCAGTCGCACCGCGGCTGTTGCGCGCACCGCAAGACCGCGCCCGGCTGCCGGAGCTATTCGCCGCGGTCGACGCCGTCCTGGTCGAGGCGGGCCTCGACCCCGCCTCGATCGGCGACGTGCGCCTGATCACCGAGGAAGCGATCAGCAATGCCATCGACCACGGCGCCGAGCCGGGCGTCGAGCACGACATCAGCGTCGAACTCGCGATCGGGCCCGAGCGCATCGACCTGCGTTTCCGCGACGACGGCGCGCCTTTCGACCCGCTGTCGCAAGCCGGTCCCGACCTCGACGCCGACATCGACGAGCGCCCGCTCGGCGGCCTCGGCCTGCACCTCATCCGCACCCTCGCCGACCAGGCCAGCTACGCACGCGAGGGCCGCTACAACGTGCTGCACATCGTGCTGCAACGCCCCGCTGCCGGCCGCTGACGCCGGCATCCCGAACCTGGAGCCCCGCATGGACCTGACGATCCGGATCGACCCAGCCACCGCCCACAGCCAGCGCGTCTACCTCGCCGGCCGCCTGGACACCTCCAGTTATGCCGAACTCGACCGCCAGCTGGGGCCGGTGCTCGCCGCCAGCGTACCTTCGCTGGTGCTCGATCTCGCCGACCTCGAATACATCAGCTCGGCCGGCATCCGCTCGATCTTCCGCGCGCGCAAAGCGCTGTCGGCGCGCGGCGGCAAGGTCGTGGTGGTCAACCCGCAGCCGCAGATCCAGAAAGTGTTCGACCTGGTCAAGGCCGTGCCGATGAACGAAATCTTCAGCAGCGTCGCCGAAGCCGACGCCTACCTCGACGCGATGCAACGCAAAGTGTTGTCCAGAGGCGAGGACGCCGACGACGACTGAGGTGGTGCGAGGCAGGTGTCGTGGAGGTGGAGATCGGTGTGGGCATGGATGTGGGTGTAGGTGTAGGTGTGGGTGTGGGTGTGGGTGTGGGTATGGATGTGGGTGTGGGTGTGGGTGTGGGTATGGATGTGGGTGTGGGTGTGGGTGTGGGTGTGGGTATGGGTATCGGTATGGATGTGGGTGTGGGTGTGGGTGTGGGTGCAGGCGTGGGCGTGGGCGTCGGCGTGGGCGTCGGCGTGGGCGTGGGCGTGGGTGTGGTGTAGGTGTAGGTGTAGGTGTAGGTGTGGGTGTGGGTGTGGTGTAGGTGTGGGTATGGATGTGGGTGTGGGTGTGGGTGCGGATTCGCAAGCGGCAACGCCGATGCCGCTCATCGACGCGGCGTGGCTTCACAAGGGTAGGAGCGGCGCAAGCCGCGACCGCGTCACGGCGATGACGGCGCAACAATCCGGCGGCCACGCGATCGCGACTCACGTCGCTCTACATAAGCAAAACCTGCGCCGCAATACGGCGAATCCCTCCCTGTAGGAGCGGCGTGAGCCGCGACATCGCTGCGGCGGTCTTGCGGCGCCTCTCTCATCTAATAGGTCAGATCAAACCAAAAGCTCCCGCCGCTTTAGTGGCGGAAGCTTTGCACTTGATCTTGATCTTGATCTATTGAACGAGAGAAGCGCCGCGAGACCGTCACAGCGATGTCGCGGCTCGCGCCGCTCCTACCCCGGCGAAAGATTCCGCCTTCGAAAAATCACGCAGGCATTGCGACCTCCGCGCGTCCCGCGTCGCGGCTCACGCCGCTCCTACAGGGAAGGATCCACCGCTCCGCCCCGGCCAGCGCCTCCATCCGACACCGTCTCGATGCGCCGCACCACGTTTCGTCCGGTTCCAGCACGCACGGCGAAGCCAACCCACCACACTGCCACGTCCGCAAGGTGCACGAACCCGCAATGCCGCCTTGCGACGCGCTCAAGCCGTGTGCGCGATCCCGGTTTACGCACGTCAAAAATCGCCGTGGGCCGCGTCGCCTAAAGCGTGATCCGACTCAAGTCGAGGCACATACCCCCTGACTATGCTCGCCGCCGGATCGCCCGACGGTCCGCTCCGCACCGGCCGCGAAGCCCGGTCAGCGTGTCGCTTCGCATGACGATTCCTTCCATCCCTCCAGGATTCCCACTCATGCGCTCCAAGTCTCCGTCCCTGCCCTCGAAGTCCGCCGCGCCTTTGCTGCGTTTGTTGCTGCCGTGCCTGGCGATCGCGGCGATGCCCGCCGTCGCGCCGCTGGCCGCGCCGCCGTCGAACGCTCCCGCCCCGCAACCGGCGCTATCCAAGCCGGCCAAGACCCAGTTGGGCCGCTACGACTCTCGCGAGTACATCGAAGTCAAATTCGTCCGCGACAGCCAGGTGCGCCTGCAGGGCGGACGCCCAGTCTCGGCGAAGTACGGGCGCCTCGCGGCGCTGGAAAGCCTGGCCAGCGGCGCCGGCCCGGTCGCGAACATGGAGCCGCTGTTCCGCGCCGACGAGGCCACGCTCGCCGCGCTGGCCAAGAGCGCGCAGCCGCAGGCACAGAACGAGCAGCCCGACCTGAGCCAGTGGTTCCGCCTGAAAGTGCGGCCGGGCCAGGACATCCAGCGGGTGATCGACGAGCTTAACGCCATGAGCATCGTCGAGATCGCCTACCCGGCGGCGCTGCCGGTGCCGCTGCCGGCCTCGCCGGCGTATCACGATTATCAGTACTACAAACTGCCCGCGGCGCAGAACGGCATCGACAGCCAGTACGCCCGCACCCTCGCCGGCGGCGACGGCACCGGCGTGCGCGTGCTCGACATCGAGTACAGCTGGAACACCAACCACGAAGACCTGTCCAAGCTGCGCCTCGCCGGTGCGCTGGTCGCCAACGGCACGCCGAGCGATCCGTTCAACGACAACAATCACGGCACCGCGGTGATGGGCGAACTGGTCGCCGACAACAACGGCATCGGCGTCACCGGCCTGGTCAGCGGCGCCAGCGCGCACTACACCAACGCCATGAACACCCAGCGCGGCTACGACCTGGCCAACGCCATCCTGACCGCCGCCAACGCCCTGCGCGCCGGCGACGTGATGCTGCTCGAACAACAGGCGGCCGGGCCGAGCGGCTGCAGCAACTACGTGCCGGTGGAATGGACGCCGTCGGTGTACGACGCCATCGTCGTGGCCACCAACAAGGGCGTGCACGTGGTCCAGGCCGGCGGCAACGGCAACATGAATCTCGACAACACCGCCTGCTTCGGTTCGCCGTTCCCGCGCAGCCGCCCGGACTCGGGTTCGATCATCGTCGGCGCCGGCGGCCCGCGCTCGACCGCCTGGTGCAGCGACACCGTCGCCGAGCGCGCGAAGCAACCGTTCTCGACCTACGGCCGCCGCGTCAACGTGCAGGCCTGGGGCCGCTGCGTCACCAGCACCGGCTACGGCGGCCTGTATAACGGCGGCGTCAACGCGCGCTACACCAAGACCTTCTCCGGCACTTCCAGCGCTTCGCCGATCGTCGCCGCGGCGGTGGTCGCGCTGTCGGGCATCGCCAAGCAACGCGGCATCACCCTCACCCCGCGGCAGATGCGCGACCTGCTGATGACCACCGGCACCCCGCAGACCGGCACCGGCGGCCAGATCGGCCCGCTGCCCGACCTGCGCGCAGCGATCGCGCGCCTCGGCACGATGCGCTGAGCCTCGCGAGCGAAGGGCCGCGCGCCCTTCGCTCGCGTTCCACAGAAGCGACGACTCCAAGGGCAGGAGCGGCGCAAGCCGCGACCGCGAAACCGGTACTACGACGGATCTTTCCCCTGCGCGGTCGCGACTCGCGTCGCTCCTACCCCTTGGATCGCCGGCCTTTGTAGGAGCGGCGCAAGCCGCGACCGCGAAACCGGTACTACGACGGATCTTTCCCCTGCGCGGTCGCGACTCACGTCGCTCCTACCCCTTGGATCGTCGGCCTTTGTAGGAGCGGCGCAAGCCGCGACCGCGAAACCGAAACTACGACGGATATTTCGCCTGCGCGGTCGCGACTCGCGTCGCTCCTACCCCTTGGATCGCCGGCCTTTGTAGGAGCGGCGTAAGCCGCGACCGCGAAACCGGAACTACGACGGATCTTTCGGCTGCTCGGTCGCGACTCACGTCGCTCCTACAGGAAGCCCGGCTTTAAGGGGTAGGAGCGGCGCAAGCCGCGACCGCGCGGCTTCCAATCACTGCGGAAGCATCCCCATGCGATGACCGCACCAGCGCCCCTGCCTCGACCCGCAACAGCCGGTTCCCCATCGGCGCTTGGCACTAGACAGTCAGGGCCCTGCTCCTCCGTTCACGATTTTCATATTCGGAAACGGCCTTGACCGGACCGAAACCAAGCAATTCGTCTCAAATTCGAGGTAGGGGTGCCGTGCCGGGAGCCCGTTCTAATCAGTGCGGCCCGGCCGAGCGCTTCAAGCCTGCCACCCCAGCGACCTGCCCCGGCCCCGCCGCACTGTTTGTCCGCATCCCTCTCTGTCTTAGGAGTTTTTGGATATGCGCAAGTTCAGTATGTCGGTTCTCGCTGCCACCGTAGCCATGACGGTGTCGGGTGCGGCCTTCGCCGCCGACGACCTCGCCCCCGCGTTGAAGTCGGCCATGCAGCGGGACCTGGGATTGTCGGGCACGCAGTTGGCCCAGTACCTGAAGACCGAACGCCTCGCCGCACAACAGGAAAAGACCCTGGAAAAGCAACTCGGCCGCCACTTCGCGGGCGCCTGGCTCGAGCGCAAGGCCGACGGTTCGTTCGGCGTGGTCGCCGCCAGCACCTCGATCAAGGCCGCCAAGGCCGCACCCGGCGTGGAAACCCGCCAGGCGCGCCATAGCCTGGCCGCGCTCAACGCCGCCAAGGGGCAACTCGACAGCCAGCTCGCGCGCAGCGGCAAGGCGCCCAAGGGCGTGTACAGCTGGGCGGTGGACCTGCCGAGCAACAGCGTGACCGTGGGCGTGGCCCCGGGCGCGGAAGAGGCCGGCGTCGACTTCGTCGCGCGCAGCGGCCTGGATGCGAGCACCGTGCGTTTCGAAACCCTGAGCGAAGCCCCGCAGCGCCGCATCGCCATCCAGGGCGGCCGCGGTTACCTGCGCGACCCGGGCGACGGTTACGTCTACGCCTGCTCGGTCGGTTTCCCGGTGACCAAGGGCACCACCCTGGGCTTCGCCACCGCCGGCCATTGCGGCGACACCGGCGAAGTCGTGTACCACGAAGTCTCGCAGTGGACGCCGGGCGTGCGCCTGGGTTCGTTCGCCGCCTCGTCCATGCCCGACGGCAACCAGACCGGCCCGGACCGCGGCTGGGTCCAGGTCGACAACACCCACACCCTGTCGGCCAGCGTGTACGGCTACGGCAGCGGCGACGTCAACGTGGCCGGCAGCACCGAAGCCGCCGTCGGCGCCGCGCTGTGCCGTTCCGGCCGCACCAGCGGCTGGCGTTGCGGCGCCATCCGCAGCAAGAACATGACCGTGTCCTATGTCGACGACGCCGGCAACCCGGACGGCACCGTGACCGGCCTGACCCAGACCACCGCCTGCGCCGAAGGCGGCGACTCGGGCGGCTCGTACATCACCGGCGCCGGCCAGGCGCAGGGCGTGCTGTCGGGCGGCAGCGGCAGCTGCAAGGGCCGCCAGGGCCGCACCGGCGGCGGCAACAGCTACTTCACCCCGATCAACTCGATCCTCAGCACCTATGCCTTGACCTTGAAGACCACGCCGTAATCCATCCCGATTGCGTCATGTCCGAGCGCCCCGGGTTTCCGGGGCGCTTTTTTTTGCCCATCGCGGTTGCGGGAGGCGCTCGGGGGAGTAAGGACTGAGGTCGAACGCCCCGGGTTTTCCGCGGCGTTCTTTATGGATCGAGTCGGGCCGAGTCGCAAGCGCCGCGCCACCGATGGGCAGTGCGCCCGTGCCTTGCCAGTGGATCGAGCCGAAGATAGATTCGGTGGAGCTCATCACCGAAAACCGACAAAGGACCGTCATGATTTCCGCACCGTCGCCGATCACAGCCGCAAGAACCTCCATGCGATCCCGCCTTGCTATCGGCATGGCCATCGCATTTTGCGCTTCCACTTGCGGCGCCTACGCGCCGGACGAAGACACCTATGCCTTCCATGAGGCCATCCAGGCCCTGACAGCCATCGACGTGTTGACCGTCGGATCGGTCGACCAAGCCCTGTTCACTCGATTGAGCAAGGAATTGGATAACGGCTCGTTCACCTCTTACACCGCTCACAAGGGTGAATTCGCCAACCTGCCCATCAGCGAGGTCGAACTGCGCTGCCGCAACGGGGCCCCTGGAGACTGCCTTCTCAGCATAGAACTTGCCCGGCCGGGCCCAATGCCCGAGGTATTCGTCGAGACCTTCTGGCCGACGAGCGAGTTCACTCTCGCCAGTCCCCATGGGTCCGGATCGAGGAGCTACTGGAGCGTCCAGCAAGGACGCGATCGCATCAGCGTCGGCCTCCTCTACACCGAAGAACGCATCACTGCACTCGTGATCGACCGGATTCCGCCGCGCGCCAACCCGTCGCCTACACCGTTGACGCCGCTACCGCCGCTACCGCCGGAAGAGGTGCTGCCAACGCGATAGAGTCGATTCATCGTACGAGACGGACCAACGCCCCGTCGAAGCCGGGAGCCGTCGCGCGGAGTCCAGGGCAGGCATTGCGGGTCGGGATTCTTGAATGCCGGACAGAAGAACGCCGCCTCGAGGGCGGCGTTCTTCGTTACGCGAGCCGGGTTACTTGTTCTTCGGCACCAGCACCGTATCCGAGTCGCTCACGTCGTTGCCCGAACCGTCCTGGGCGGTGTAGGTCGCGGTATAGATGCGGCCGTTGCCGTTGCCGGCGCGCTCGCCGCGCAGGTCGAACTGCAGGTCGGGCGTGCCGATGGCGGCGTTCTGGATGTCGTTGACGGTGTCGCCGTCGGCATCGCCGTTGTCGGGCTCGTTGCTGGTCACGCTGGTCAGGACGTAACCGACGCCCGGGCAGTTGTCGCTGGCGACCACGCTGGCCCAGATCGGCACCATCTTGTGGTTCGGCGGCCACAGCTGGCTGGGATCGAGGCTGACGTCGATGGTCGGCGGGGTGTCGTCGACGATCTGCGCCAGCGCGGTGTCGTTGGTGGACAGGCCGCAGGCGTCCTGCGCGGTCACGCTGACGGTGAGTTGCGCCGGCGAGCCGGTCACATCCGACACCACCACGCTGCCGCTCACGCCGACTTCGGTCGAGGAGACCTGCTGGATGTTGATGCTCGGCGTGCCCAAGGTGAAGTTATTCGCGCCCTTGATCAGGTCCACATCGACATCGCTGGCCAACACGCCGCAGGTGTCGGTGGCCTGGGCGGTGAACTGCACGGTGAACCGGCATTGGTCGTCGACCGCGCCGCCGGCCGTGGCGACGGAAACCGCCGGTGCGGTGTTGCTGACGCTCAGGTCCTGGTCGTTGATGTCGAAGAAGATGTTGCCGACCGACTGCAGCTTGATCCGGTTGTCCGAACCCGAGGCGCAGGGCACCACGAACGAGCTGGCACCGTCGTTGCCGGTGGAACCGATCAAGGTGGTAGCGAAGCTCTGCCCGCCGTCGCTGGAGAACAAGGCGCTGACCTGCGGTGCGATCGAGCCGCCGCCGACCTGCCAGGTCAACGGCACCGTGCAGCCGGCGCTCAGGCTGCCGCTGTTCGGCGAAGTGATGAAGAACGGATCTCCCACCACCTGGATGTGCATGCCGTCGTAGGCCACGCCACCGCCGCCCATGCGGTTGTCGCGCGCGATCAGGCGGAAGTTCATTTCGCGATCGACCTGCGGCAGGATTTCGCCGGCGCGGGTCACGCCGTCGAGCAGGTCCTGCAGGTTCGGGATGATGCGCGAGCTGGACGCGCCCGGGGGCAGCGAACGCACCAGCGGGCCGTCGCCGGGGTCGGTGTTGATCGGCCGCTGGGTCACCGCGCGGTCGTACTGCTCCCAGTTGTAGGTCAACGCATCGGCATCGCTCGCCGAGCCGCTCAGCTCGAACGGGGTCCGCCGCGGGATCGTGTAGTCCCCGCCGGCATTCACGTTCGGCGGCAGGTTGCTCGTGTTGACCAAGGTGCCGCAGGTGGCGCCGTCGCCGGTGAACACGTTGGTGACGATCTCGTCGAAACTGCGCGAGTGGAAGTACGAGCCGGCGCCGATCACCGAGGTGTCGACATCGTCCGTACCGCAATTGCCGTTGTACGACATGCGGGTGGTGCCGCTGCCCGGCTCGTAGCCGCTTTCGCTGTCGCCGGCCAGGAACTCGTTGAGGGTGCAACTGCCGTCCGCACCGGTGAAGGTGTGGCGCGCGCCGAGCTGGTGGCCGACTTCGTGCGCGAGCAGGCCGCTGGCGCTGTTGGCGCCGTTGTTGCCCATCTGCCCTGCCCCGCGCGCCTTGTGCAGGGTGTCGTTGGCGGTCTGGCAGACGACGTACCAAGCGCAACCGCTGGCCCCGTTGCCCGCGCGCGTGGCGAACAGGAAGCCGAGGTCGTAGTCCGCATCGTCCAACACCACCTTGTTGTTGTCGCGATTGGCGTCGCGCAAGGTGCAGGGGCTTTGGGTGTTGTCGAACGGGTCGGTGTCCGGGTCGCTGTAGATCACATCGTCGCTGGCATCGGCGATCACCAGGCGCACGCTGACCTCGGGCTCCAACACCGCATTGGCGCCGGCCAGGTCGGCGACGATGGACGACCACACATCGGCCAGGCCACCGCCCGCATCGCGGGCCTGGTAGAACTCGCCGGTGGTCGACGCCGCCAGCCGATAGATCCGCAACTGCGTGCCCGCCGAGACCTTGGCGTTCTGCTTGATCTGCGACACCAGCGCGGCCGAGAAGCGCGGCGGCACCGGCTCGTGATGGTGATCGTCGTCGCCCTGGTGGAAATCGTTGGCGCCGTCGGTGCGGTCCTGGTCGCGATAACTCAGGTAGACGCGGCCGTTGGCGGTTTCGACCGGCTCGACGCGCAGGATGCCGTCGTCGGTCTGGCCCGAGATGAACACACCGCGCGTGCCGACCGTGATATGGCCGGTGAAGCCTTCGCGCTCATCCTCGAACACGTAGGTCTTGATCTGCGGGAACTGCCCCGCCAGGTTCGGCCCCAGCAACTGGCTTTGCGCCAGCGCGATCTGCACGAACCCGCCGCTGGCACGCGGCAGATAGATCTGCGTCTGCGGCGGAATCGGCCCGAAGGTCTCGCGCGGCGTGCCGCGCAGGCGCGCTTCGAGCATCATCGCGTCCAGCGTCAGCGGCACATAGCCGGTCGGCGCCGGAAAGCGCTCGGGCAACTGCACCGCCGGCAGGGTTTGCCACATGCCGTCGGGCGAAGCCCCGCCGTTTACCAACATGGCCGCCGCGGCCAGCGGATTCGGCGCGAAGGCCGCACCCGCTGCGCCTGGCGAGCCGCTCGCAGCGGCGTCCTGATGCGTGTCCACGAACGAAGGCGCCGAGATCCGGCTCGCGAACGCGAGCGCAGCCAAACCCAACGCGATCAGAGAAACCGCGGCCCACCGCTTGGGGCCGCGCCGGAACGTCGAATGGGTAGTCATGACACAGGTCCTGGTCATTAGGGGATGCCCGCATAGCCCCCAGGGGCAGTCCAAGCGCTACACCGGCATGGGGGACAACGCGGGCGCAACGCGGTGCCGGACAGCTTCTGGGGCGCAGTCGATCCGCGCCGCCTGTTCAGGCGATGAAAGGCAGCTATTCATGGCCGTCGCTCACAACCGATCCACTGGGCCATGCCGATCGCATCGAGGCCTCTGCCTCGACGGCCGAGGCGAGTGGCACCGGAAGAACCGCCTGAATGGCCGTTGCGTCGTGGCCGTAGGGGCGACAAGGTGGCGCCGATCGGCCGCCTATCCCGCGTCGCCGCGGCGCCCATCGGCCGAGCGGCCACGCGGCATCGCGCACCGTGCGCGACGGACGGCCCGCCGATCACGCCCCTTCCGTATTCGCTTCCAGCCTACCCGGAGCCGCCATGAAGCTTGCCGTTCTGCTTGCCCTGTTGACCGCACCGGCGTTTGCGACGGACCTTCCGCCCGACCTCGCCGAAGCGGTCGCCGCCTACGACCGCGCTCAGATCCGCAACGACACCGACGCCCTCACTCAACTGGTCGAAGACGACTACGTGCTGGTCAACTCCAACGCCTCCGTCGAGAACAAACAGCAGTTCCTCGCCGACTTCCATCTGCCGGGATTCAAGATCGAACCTTACGTATGGCAGGAGCGGGTACAGAAGGTCTGGGGCGACGGCGCCGTAATCGGCGGCCTGCTGCATCTGAGCTGGACCCAGGATGGCCGGCATCAGACCCGCAAGTTGCGGGTGTCGTATGTCTGGGCCAAACGCAACGGCCGCTGGCGTGCTACCTATGGCCAGGTCACCCGCGTCCCTGAGTGACCTGTGATCGCACGAATAGACCTTGGCCGCGCCGTGCTCGCCGCATCGCCAACCATGGAGCAGCTCAGAGGGTAGGAGCGGCGCAAGCCGCGACCGCGCGGCGTCAACGTGCGCCGTCACTATCAGGGCCTCGTCCAAACTTCCGACCAATCCAAACGCTTGCGCAACTCTCTGTTGCGCTTGCAACCCGGCCCGGCTTCGAGAACGCTAGCTGCCTCTCCGCGGAACCGGCCATGGCCCTGCTCAACTCCCAGATCCGGCTCGACACACGCACAGTCGGTTGCGCGACCCTGAGCGTGTTCCTCGTCGCCTGCAGTCCCGCTTCGGATATCTCGGCCGCGCCGTCTTCTGCCTCTTATACCGGCGAAGCCCCGCCCGCGGTAGCGTCCCATTCGGCTTCAGAACGCCAGCGCCCTACCCGCATATCGACACTAGGGATTTACCGGGTTTCACCCCACCTAAGTGCTCAGCAAGTCGAGTCGATCGTCTTCGACTTGATCGGCAATATCCGCAGCAAGGCCGACTTGACCGAAGTGCGCATCGAAGCGTTGACCGGGCTACGTCTGCATCGCTTGGACAGCCGTAACGCGGCCTACGCCAAAGGTACGACCAGCGAAGGATGGCGATTCGCCATCGGCATCGAGCGATTCGCTGTCGACGACGCCAGGCTCGAAATTGCGACGCTGCCCAAGAAGCAAGGCGACAGTAGCGGCCCTCTTACCTGCACGCTGCCCTTCGACAAGTTCCGAAATAAACTGGATGCCGCCAATTTCCGCAGCGACAGCTCGACCGGACTGCACGGGAAAGCGCCGAACTGGCGTTTCTCCAAGAACGAGCAAGTGGTCCACGTGGACCTTTACCAACCGAGCCGCTCGATCGCGGCGGCATCGAGTGCATCGATCACATCTCGGTCGTGATCGACTGAGCCGTGAACTGATCCGATAGGCGGCAGCGATTGCGCAACTCCCAGTTGCTCTTGCAACCCGACGCCAGTTCCATGACCCTAGCGGCATCTTGCCGGAACCGGTTCATGGCCCGACTCATCGCCCAGATCCATTTCGACACACGCACATTCGGTTGCGCGATCTTGTGCTTGGCCCTCGTCGCCTGCGGCTCCCCAGCGGAGGTCTCGGCCACCGCACCGCTGCCCGATCGACCCGATCAACCGGCATCGCTTTCCAGCCCCAAGGCTCAGCCTGTGAAAGACACACCCAATGCACCGGCCTCAGCGCCAAAGCTGAGCAAGAAAGAGTTCGAAGAAAAGTTGTTCGCCCTCATCCAGGGCATTCAAGCCCCAGACGACCTGAGCAAGGCGCGAGTCGAAGCGCTGACGCAACTTCCCTTAGTTGCTACCGAAGTCGACGGCACCTGGGACGCACAGGGATATCTTGAATCTGGCTCACCCTACTCCTTCGGCTTCAATCAGTACGCCCCCGACGACAAACGAGTAGTGATTCGCCTGCCAGATGAAAAGCAATACGACCCGCATCGGCGCCACTCATGCATATTCGCTTTGACTGGCCTGCACGACAAACTGAAGGCGGCGGGCTATCAGGACAGTGAGTTCCCTGGTCCGGACAACAAGCCGCAAGCATGGCAGTACTGGAAGGATCAACAATCGCTGCTAGTGGATTACACCTACCACTCGACATCCGAGGAAGGTAGGTGCATCCATGCCATCACGATAGAGATGATTATTAAGGATTGAAGACAGCCATGGACCGGCACGACTCACCGTTCCACGAATTCGGCAGAAACGGCGCCACGCAGCAGCAACTTGAGCTAATCGCCAAGACTATCGCTAGTTCCCCCAAGTTGAACCGGGAACTCACCCAAGTCATTGACTCAGGCGATGTACTGCGCCTGCGAAAACTCGATGAAGGCGCTTCGGCGGATGGAAGTTACGACTCCACCCACCGGACGCTTAATCTCAGTTCCCGTGTATTGGAGCGCCCGCCTACACGCGCCACCATGGATCGCCTCGCGGCTGTGATGGGCCACGAAGTTTCTCATGCGACGCAACGAGAAGATGCCTTCTCCGCCGGGGCCCGCTTTACCGAACAGATCCAAGAACTGGCTCAAACCAACGCCGCAAAGCGCGACTACACCGCTATCGTCGCAAGCCACATCCAGAACGATCGCAAGCAAGAAGCCTTGGCCGAACTGAACGGCTTGAATACATTAGCCGATCGGATGCGTAACGCGGGGCTGCCGCTCACGCGCGAATCTTTTGCAGACCGCGCGCAAGACCTTGTCTCATGCGTGACGAAGACACCTACGAGATTGGATCCGCGCATACATTTCGATACCAGCACCGGAACAATCCCAGTTGATGCTCGGAATATCGAAGCCGTGGCCAGCTGTTTCTACGATATCGTTCGCACAAAGGGCGAGTACCGGTACGACTCAGCGGCCTACGCAATCTCGATAATTGCACAGAAAGAGTTCGAGGCACGCAGACTCGATCCGGACCGATCGCCGACCGGCGCGGAACTGGATTTGAAATCGCTGGGCATCGACCCGCAAAAGCTGCAAGCCCACACGTTCGACCTAGGGCCGATGCGCGATGGCCCGTTCTATCTGACCGACATCAGCGGTCCGCAAAAGCAGATCATCGAGATCCAGCATTCCGCGAAAAGGCAGGAAGAGTCGAAACACCTGCGAGGGCCCACTACAGCACAAGACCCGACCCACCTGGATCACCAGTTGTACCGGCAAGCCATCGACGGTGTGGCGGCCTTGGACCGTGCCATAGGAAAAACTTCGGATGCGGGCAGCGAGCGACTGGCCGCGAGCCTATTGGTGCTGGCCAAGGAAAATGGCCTGCAGCGCATCGACCATGTCGTCCTGAGCCAAGCTGCACCGGGTGCGCGTCCGGGCGAAAACGTCTTCGTCGTACAGGGAGAACTGAACGACCCAGCCCACCTGCGCGCGCACATGAAGACGGACCAAGCTACGGCGAAGCCCGTCGAGGCATCGTTCCAGCAAGTGGAAACGGTGAATCAGCGCCAGAGCGAGCAGCAATCCGAGGCTCAACAGCTCACAGCCGCGTTAGCCACGGAGCCGGCTCGCACTGGATTTTCGCGTTGATCGCAACGAACTCAGGACCGCGGACGCCGTGGAATCGTCGCTCAGGCAGCCGCTTGGCCGTTTTACCGAATGAATCCGACATCCTTATCTACCCCCCAAAGACGGCGCCTATGCAAAGTGGCCCACCGGTTATGGCTCGGACCGGCTGATCGTCTCGGCAATCCGGTCCAGGTCATCGGCTAAGCGATCGAAGCAGTGGGCTAGCGCCTGCGCTGAGAGATAGACCACGTCGGGGCCACACTCTCCCTGCGGCTCGGTGAGCTGGGCGAGTAGCCGCAACTGGTCGCGGGTTTGGATAAGTGCATGCAGGGCAGTCGTTGGCAACGAGTGACAGCACGACGTTGGGTGGGCTACGGAGTTTGCACTTTGCATTTTGTGCGCACCTTTCTTTCGGTAGGCGAACACTACAAGTGCATCGACGATATTCAAAACTAGAATATTCGACGCAAACGAAATGAGATGCGGAAGAGAGTTAGATTGATTTCCCGCTCAACGAGCCTGCACCGTTTCCCGACGCAGGCTCCCGAGCTCAGGATCGCGGAAGCTTAGCGCCACATTGAACCGGACAGCAGGATGGTCCGGCTTTGGGCCGACGGCACCGCGGAGAGCAGAGCCGAGGCGACCGCCGACGCGTCGATGGGTTTGTAGTTCGCCGGGATCAGGAACCCCACCACCTTGCCGAGCGCGGAGCCCAGCACCTCGCCCTGCCGGGTCGGTTGCCCGAGGACCTCGCGGTCCCCAACCAGCAACGATGGGCGGGCAAAGGCCATGCCCTCGAACGGCATCGCCGCCAATGCGTCCTCCAGCTCGCCCTTTACACGACTGTAGAACACCTTCGACTTGGAATCGGCGCCCATCGCGCTGACCAGCCCGACCCGCTTGGCGCCCGCGGCGAAAGCCGCCATCGCCACCGCTAGATTGGCGTCGTAGTCGACGGCGCGAAACGCCGTCTGGCTGCCCGCGACCTTGATCGTCGTACCCAGGGCCAGATACACCTCGTCCGCGTGCGGCAGATCAGGCAGTACGGTGAAGTCGACGACGTGCGCCGTCAATTTGGGGTGCGTCTCTACCGGCATTCTGCGGCCGAGGCTGTGCACCGCGGCTACGCTCGGGTCCGCCAACAGCCCGGCGAGAATCTCCCTCCCCACCAGGCCGGTTGCGCCTGCGACGATGACGGTGCGGCTTGGCATTGCGAACTCCAGACAGCGAGCTGAGATTCTGCTCAGGTTGCGGCTAGGCCACATAAATCGTAGAACTACCGCGATAACCCGCGATAGGCCACATCGTCCGTGCCTCCCGTGGAAATGACTCGGCTTTTTTCCCTGATACTTAGCGTACCAGCCCGGCTTCGTCCCTCGGGTTGGCCCCGTCATACGGCTCTAGAGCAGAAGTGCCCCATTGGATGGGATAAAACATATCCGGCACGGCCGACGCTCTCAATGCCTAGGCAGTTTTCGCTGCTCCAAAAACTGAAATGGTCGCGCGTTAATCTTGAAGCGATCCAGCACTGCGCGCTTAAGTTCATCTCGAACAGGAAACAAATAGAAACGCCGTATAATAAAACGCCTAAGCACAGAGTTAGGCAAAACAGCCCCCTTTTGCAGTGCATCAGCTTCAAAATCCAATATTTCCTTTTTTGGAAAATCAGAAAAATGCTCCAAATGAACAATCAACTTAATTAACTTCCTAGTATTAGAACCATCCAATACATCATCAATTGTCAATGCCAAGTCCTCGGACCCTATCGCATTTGCAATTTTAATTAATGTACCGGTAGTCAAGCTAGACATCATCGCCGGCAAATAATTTTCGAGCTCATTTGCAACCTCCGAGTCCGTCATGGCGGGATTTTCAGATTTGATTTGCAACCCTCTAAAAAAAACCATTTCATCGCCATGCGCAGCGATCATGCTATTAATAAAATCCATAACTCTTAGACCTAAGCCAACACAGGCCTCGGCCATCTGCTGCTTTTCCTCGCTTTCAATTTCACCTGCATGATTTCTAAGTACCTGACCAAGAACCTGCAGAGTCTTGAACGCAGCATTCATCAAGAGCGCATCATCAATACGTGCCTTTAGACGATCTTCGGCGACCTTTGCAAGTTCCTCGGTCGCCTTCTCATCATCGTACTCATCGAGCTGTCGCTGCTCCAACTGAGAGGCTTTATTGCCTTCGAATAGTATCTGCCTGATCTCCATTGGCTTATATCTATCGAGGACACTGCTCCTCGAGAAAAGATCCGCCTCAACATAAGAATCAAACATTCGAGATGCACTAAGCAATATCTTATGAGCAATTTTTGGATTGCGCCCTAAATGTGCAAGGAAAAGAAGCACATTGGCATTTTTCTCAGTATGTACCATGCCAACAAGAGCATCAATTCTCGACTCGAGATCGTGCCAATCCATCTGAGAAAGACTTCTAGCTAGAAAATAGTAATGGTGGTAGGGATATCGAAAACATACCCGCCCACCTTTGTCTTCTAAAATTTCAGCGCCAACCAACTGCCCTTGTAAAGAGTTTAGGGGCAACTTCAACTTAAAGCGCTGACAATGCTCCACATGGAACGTATCAAACTCGGCCTGCTCAAGATCGTCACTTTTCCTTTGATCCAACAGCTTTGCAAGCGCGGTCAAGTAAGTCATTGACGTAACCAAATTGCAATCAGTAACCTTATTACTTAAAGCCTGAGCAATCAAAGACTCATACAGAAAACCATGAGACCCGCTTTTAACTACAGTATTTAGATCCTGAACAAGCTCAGCCCGCTGAAGAATGATAAGCACAAAAATCGGGACGGCTGGAATCAGATTTCTTCCCAGCGTTTCGTCAACAACCTTTAATAACTTAGCAGCAGTCATCTTTAGGTCATCGATATCTCCTACACCGTCGTGGCCGATCATAAGCCACCGCTCAATTATTTCCAGCCGATGATGCTGCGTACAAGGAATTATCTCGAAGACTTCCGAATCGATGAAATTCTCATCGCGCAGGAATTCGCTTAATGCAACCTCAATTCCAGGATGCGAACCGATAGCTATATAGACTTTCCCGAAGTGTTGTCGCAAGGCACGAAGCCCTTGCAGGCATCCAGTTTCTATCTTAGTCAGATCGAAATCATCAATTAAAAGGACCTTTTCTTTCATGTCCAATTTCTTGTAGTCAGCTCGCCACCTCTTCCCATAGAGCTGATCAATAGCATCATTAATTCGATCTTCCAAAGCCCCGGATCGCCACGACGAAATTGAGGATGCGCTCAACAGAAGCGGATGACATCCTTTCTTTCCAAGCTGCATTGCCAGCATCTTGAGGAGACTCGTCTTACCAGCTTGATCGCCCCCTTTTAGAACGCAGACTGAAGTAAATCTTGATTCAAAAATTAACTCATCAGCCCCAATAGAAAGCCCATCCCCGATCAGATTTCCTGTGTCTTTCTCTAGATTCCCACGCTTAAGGAGTGGCCAAACAAATATATCTTGTAGCGTTACAACATCCTTACGCCTATGGGAAAAATTGGCCCCAGCCATATTAAGAAATCTAAAGCCATCAGCGGATATTGATAACTTTCGATTGCCATTAGCAACAGGCCATTGAATAAAATCATCACGAGACTTCTCCACCCACGATTCGTATGAGCCACCTCGCCATACATATGATCGCGGGCAAAACCCTTTCTCGTTATCTATGAGAATCGTTTGAAACGCGCTATTTTCACCCCCCTCATACAATACATGCCCCCGCAGATATGTTATAGCGGAATCATCATAGAGATCACTTACTTGCTGCGCCCACAGCTCATGCTCGTGCCCCATTAAGAATAAGTCGCCAGTCATAGCTGCATACTGAGCGAGCTCACGAGCGTTATCCGGCATCAACCAGCCGTATGGATGATGCATTACAAATATAGTTTTCACATTCTCTTTTACATCAACATCCGGAACCGGAATAAAAAGCCTGCCGGGATCCTCTTTAATAGTAGACATAACGGAGGAATTTAGCAGGACATATCTAACATTTAACTCTGAAAATTCGACAATGGCGCACCATTTATTTATATAATTCAGAGGAGGGCTTACCTCGATTTGAAACTGATAGAAGCCATTCAACACCGATGCCAACTGATTCACAATTTGATCAGATATCGACTGCGGCTTCGCCCTCGCAACAGAAAGCAATGCGTCGCGAACGCTCTGATCTTCTGCGAAATCACAATCGTGATTTCCTGCCGAAATAAGAAATTTCGGATCAAATCCGAGGCGAGCGACAACGCGACCCTTAAGTCTTGAGAACAAATCACGTGCCACATCGAAATCTTTCGGTGCAGTCTTATTAGCGATATCACCGGAAAGTACTATGTGCAGAGCTGACACAGCAGTCATCGGCGAAAGAGCAGCATCTATTATTAATTCTGCTCGGTCACAGAAGGCGCTTGATTTTTCATCCAGATGCACATCAGTCAAATGAATTACGAGTAGCGACATCCCCTGCTCCTTTTTTGATTTTATTAAAACCTACCACTCATCAAACCTAAAACGATAGATCTCTACGGCATGCTTTACGTAAAAAACATGCTTTACCGGTCACACCCCTTCGCGTGCCACCCCTAACTCCTGGGCAGCATAAATAGTGCTGGCGAACTCACATCGAAACGTACAGTCCTGCGCTTCAGACGGTTGAGCCCCAAATAATTGGTCGTTCTTTCCGAGCTAATTAGATGAAGCTCAGCGTCCTCGAGCCAGCGCACGAACACGTCATTCGTCGTGATACGAATCCTGCGGTTCGAGCACTGCACGGGGCATCTCCATCTTTCGCATACCGGAGCAGGTACTACCGCCTCACGCCATCATCCTAGACCCAGCCTGCCCTGTAATCCCCTGACTCCGCGCCTGCTCCTGCTGCTCTCACTGGCTCTGCTCGCTCTGAGCCAACCGCGTCGTTTCCACTTGGCGGTAGCGGTCTTCGACCGGCGTCGACAGGGCGTCGGCGGTCTTCATGCTGGCGAGGTGCGCGGCCGGGTCGGGACGGCGTGGCCGACGCGGTAGACGTGCACCATCTCGCTCGGGGCCAGGTTCGCGGTGGGTTGGTTGAAGACCAGGCGGATGTCCTCCTTGGGGTCGAACTTTTTCTCCACCGCCAGGGCCAGGGCGCTGGCGGTCATGCGCTCGCTTTGTTGGTCCCAGGGCATGCCGACGTGGCGGTCGAGTTGCTCGACGGCGCCGCGGACTTTTTCGTACAGGGCGTGGTCGGGGTGGGTCCGCCCGGCCTCTTGCAGCCGCGCAAGGTGTTCGGGATAGCCCTTGAGCATTTCAAGCCACTTGAACAGAACCTCGGAAGGAATCAATCCGACATCAAAACTCCCGCCTCATGGCATCGGCGGCTCGGTCATGCGAGCGAGTATCCCGGGAAGGTCGCGATGCAGGGCCGATTGCTTTTTCAACCCCCTATGCACTGCCTTGGTGACTTTTGGATCGGCAAGCCGGGCCTCGCGGGCTTGCTCAAGCACCGCTCCGGGCGGCGCTGGGTTGATGCGGCCGTCATAGATCTCCAGGCCATCGCAATTGAAGATGCGGATCGGGATTTCTGCTTGACCGCGCACACGGTCCAAGTTGCTTGGCATGTTCTCGTAGCACTGCCTACGAAAGGCTTCTGGGTGATAAAGACCGCGACCGTCCCTGAGGAAGCCACTCAGGAAGCGCGCATCGACGGCGAGTTCGCTCTCCAATCTATGCACGGCCACCACTCGGACTTGAACTTCATAGCGCTCGACCTGCAGTAACCGTATCTGGTCGAGCAGGCTTTCCGCGTCGCTCAACGTGGTATCGATGATGATGTTTTTGCGGCCTCGGACCGCCACCTCTTGCAAGGCGGCGGCCCATAGACCGACATCCTGGTCGGTGTCGAGAGGCCAGCTGTATGGGCTCGCGTTGCGCAGTTCACGCACATCCGGCCAATAGCTGCGGAGCCTGTCCGGGTCGATCACGATCGGATCATGACCCAGGTCTGCTTTCGCCATGCCTATCAGGGCGCTTTTCCCGGCGCCCGGCTGGCCCACCAAGAAGATCGCCTTGGGTTGGGAGTGGGATGCGGCCTGCTCCATGCCGCTATCGGGAACGATCCGATCCCAGAAAATCATCTCGCCGACCCTTATGTCCAACACGCGCTCTTGGGACGTCATTCGAATGCCTTCTTGTGCAGCTTGAAGTAACGCCCAAGCCCGTCAGGATCGCTGTCGAAGCTCAATAGCGCGCGGCCCATCGTCGATCTTGTGCGTTCGGCCGCCTCGAACAGCACGGGGTTTCCGTCGGCCCGCGCGGCTTCAAGCTGTCGAACGGCCTCTTGAAGGAAACAGTCGAGCCGGTTCTGAAGTGCCCAGATGGCCTCGTCCAACGGCTGCACTCGGGGCGTCGGCTTTGCGAATTCATTCAAAACTGTTTGTAAGCTTTCGACATGCCCCGGGTAGTCCTTGAGCAGTTCGCGCAACCTGAGCGGGACTTCCGGGGGCGTCAGCTTGGCCTTGAAGATCCACATGCGGCGTCCTCTTCCTGAGTGGGCATTGGGCCGGATAAAAGTCCCCTATTCCGGGGTTGGGTTGCAAGCCCCGCGTGCGGTGATCGCCGCAGATTTCTCGATTATTTTTGTCAAATGCAGGTTATGCGCAACCACGAGTTGCGGTTATGCCGATTCGAGTCTGTGTGCGACGTTCGTCGTGCGCGACTAATGTGCCAACCGGCCTTCCGTACTTATTCCTCGAAGCGGGTCAGGCCCTCGCGATTGCGTTCGTAATGCCGCGCGAGCGGGAACGGCGGCAACCAGGATTCGCGGCGCACGGTCCACAGCTCATACGTCGGCTGGAACTGGTCGGGGGCATCCAATGCGCCGAGGTTCAGTTCGACCTCGTCGCCGCTGCGGCCGAACACGGGCGAGCCGCAATTCGGGCAGAAATGGCGGCCTCTGTAGTCGCGGGTTTCGCCTTCGACGATCACCGCTTCTTCGGGAAAGATCGCCGAGGCGTGGAACAGGGCGCCGTGGTGTTTGCGGCAATCGAGGCAGTGGCACAGGCCGACCCGGTAGGGGCGGCCCGTGGCCACGATGCGGACGTTGCCGCACCAGCAGCCGCCGGTGTATCGATCCATGGTGCACCTCGTTCGAAGTCGACCGACTCCTTGTTTACGACGAACGCTGCGGCGCTGCAACCGCTGGCCGCGGGAAGCGCCTTAGCCGCGCCAGTTGGCGTGCGTGCTCCAGAACGCGACGCTGCGGCGGTAGGCCTCGCGGTCGAGCGATACGCCGGAACCGCCCTCTTCCACGCCCAGGGCGTTGCGCATCATGGTGATCGGGGCCATCGGGGTTTCGACCGGTTCGGCGGTGTACATGCAGCCGACCACGCCCCAGTCGGCATCGGTGACGGTGCCTTCCTTGGCCAGTTGTTCGCGGCTGTAGAGGATGACGATGAGGTATTCGGCCACCGGCGGGTCGAGCCCCTCGAACCAGCGCACCAGCACGGGCAGTTCGTCCTTGGTGCGGGCGTCGTAGTCCGAACGCAGCAAGTGGCGGTTGGCCTCGGTGATCGGCACCGCGAGGCAACGGGTGCTGGTCCAGTTGCGGTGCACGTGCAGTTTGCAGAACGGGGCGTAGCCGTCGAGCACCTGCAGCGGCGGGGTGTCGTCGAGGTGGCGCTCGAACTGCTCCGGGGTGATGTCCTGGATGGTGTTGCGGCGCGGCTCGCGCGGGAACAGGCGGGCGCGGGCGAAGTCGGTGAGGATGATGGTCATGGGCGCATTATCGAACGCCCGGGGCCGCGGCGCATGGCGATGGCGGGCCGCGTGGTGCGGCCGTGCCGTTCGACATGCTGGCGCGGCGATCTGCTGCGCTCTCCCCTCTGCCCCTCTCCCGCAGGCGGGAGAGGGGATCTGAGCGTGGGATCGGCGAGTTGGCGACTTCAATCCCTGCGGAAGAAATCCAGGGTCCAGTGCAGCAAGGTGCCCGAGCCGCCGGGGACGTCGTCGGTGACGCGCAGTTTCCACACGCCGTTGGCGACTTTGTCGGTGAGGTCCAGGGTCTGTTCGACGCTCGGGTTGATCGGGCCGTTGCTGTGGTCGCGCAACAGGTAGGCCTTGCCGTCGGGCGCGATCAGTTCCAGCTTGAGGTCGGTGCGGTACGGGTGGTTAAGACGGTAGACCAGGCGCGCGGTGCCGCCGTTGCCGTTCACGCCGGCGACGGTCAGCGGGCTTTCGACGACGCTGTTGTCGTTGATGAGGTAATCGGCCGGGTTGGCGAACACCGCATGCGGGCGGGCGTCGTAGTGGTCGCCATAGGTCGCCATGACGCTGGCGCCGGTCATGTCGGTGCGCGCCTTCAGGCGCAGGAAGTAAGTGACCGGGAAGTCGGCCTGCGGGTCGCGGTCGACCCGGCAGAAGGTGCTCCACACGCCGCTGGTGCGGCAGTGATATTCGGTATCGGTCGGCGGCGCGCCTTCGCGCACGTACAAGGTGCCGGCGCCGGTGCCGGGGCCGAACTGGGTGTTGAGGTAGAAGCCGGGCGCGGCGCCCTCGGGCTTCATGAGGTTGAACACCAGCGACTCGCCTGCCTTCAGGTTCATGCCGACCCGGGTGAGGTCGTTGGCCAGGCGGTTGGGGTCGATATACGGCAACACCGTCAGCTGCACCGGCAAACGGTGGGTCGCCGAGGCGGCGGTGCCGACGATGTTGGCCTCGTACGTGCCCACCGGCGCATCGGCGGATGCGGTGAAGGCGATGCTGGTGGGGCCGTAGGGGTTCACGACTTCGGGGCTGAAGCGCGCGACGACGCCGGGCGGCAGGCCTTCCATCGAGAACGCGATGGGCTGGTTCCAGCCGTGCAGCGGCCGCGCGTTGATCTCCAGCCAGCCGCTGATGCCGGCCTGCTGGGTCACCGCCACCAGGGCGCGGCTGCGGCCGACCGTCCACATGGTGAAGTCGGGCACCGGGTTGACGTAGAGGTCCAGCGGCAGGCTGCGGGTGATGGCGCCCGAGGTGCCGGTGATGGTCAGCGGGTACTTGCCCTGCGCCGCTTGCGCGGAGGCCTTGAGGGTCAGGGTCGAGTTCACCGCCGCCTTGGCGCCCGGGTTGACCGGGTTGATGCCGAAGGTCGCGGTGACGCCGGCGGGCAAACCGCTTACGCCCAGGGTCACCGGTTCGTTGAAGGCGTTGCCGGCGACGGTCACCGGCAGCTGGCTGCTGCGGCCGAGATAGGTGATGTGCTGGGTGCCGGCGATGCTGAGCTTGAAGCCGGCATCGGCGGTGACGGTGAGGTTCGCGGTGGTGCTGCGCACGAGCGTGTCGTACTTGCCGGTGACGGTGATGGGATAGGTGCCGGCCGGCACGCCGGCGCCGATCGCCAGGGTCAGCCGGGAGCGCGCATGGCCGCTCGGCGGCGGGCTGATCGTGGCGGGCGAGAAGCTGGCGGTGACGCCCGCCGGCAAGCCCGAGGCGCTCAGCGCGGCGGGCCGGCTGAAGCGGTCGATGCTGGTCACGACCACGTAGGCGAAGACCGAGCTTTCGCGGCTGGTGGCGACGTTGCCGGGGTCGATGCCGAGGCTGAAATCGCCGATGCCGGTGGCGGCGGGCGCGGCGTTGGTTTGCGCATGAGCGCCGGTCGCCGCGGCCAACGCGAGCAAAGCAAGAACGCAGGCATGCTGGGCGATCGCGCGCAGCCGCCGCAGGGGGACAGCCATGAGGCCACTCCTGAGAATGAAGGTGAAGGTGACCGCGCCCGTGTTGCGGGCCGGTGCCGTAACGCGCGGCGATCTTGGCAGGACGCCTATCGGCCTAATGAGCAGGCGCTCATGCTTTTGGATGTGAAAACGGGCCTACGGCACGGTCCTGGATACTGGCACGCGGCGCGGCGGCACACGCTGCTTCGGGCGTTTGTGCAGGCTGCGGGCAAGTACTGTGACGGGGCTGGTTTATTCGGGATCGCGAACAGGAATGCGGTGCCGGATGACGCTGCGATGGACGTCGGGTTTCCTGGGTTCGCACGTGGCGGCGCGGGTCGCCGTCGTGGCGCGGTCGCGGCTTATGACCGAAGGAAATCCAGTAGGACGCCGCCCTACCCTGAGCGCGCAGCCGAAAAGCAGAAAGGCCCGCGGGTGCGGGCCTTTCTTCTGGGTCGGGTGCCGCGATGGCGCTTACATGTTGCGACGGTACTCGCCGCCCACGTCGTACAGGGCATGGCTGATCTGGCCCAGGCTGTGGGTCTTCACCGCTTCCATCAGGCTGGCGAACACGTTCTTGCGGTCGCGCGCGGCGGCCTGCAGGCTGCGCAGGCCATCGCTGGCATAGGCGTTGCGGCCCTGCTGGTACGACAGCACGTTGTCGATCTGCTGGCCCTTCTCGCTTTCGGTCGAACGGATCAGTTCGATCTCGGTGACGATGTCGCCGCCGTGAACCTTCGGCAGGAAGGTGTTGACGCCGACCAGCGGCAGGCTGCCGTCGTGCTTCTTGTGCTCGTAGTACAGGCTCTCTTCCTGGATCTTGCCGCGCTGGTACATGGTGTCCATGGCGCCGAGCACGCCGCCGCGCTCGCTGATGGCCTCGAACTCCTTGTACACGGCCTCTTCGACGATGTCGGTGAGGTAGTCGACGGCGAAGCTGCCCTGCCAGGGGTTTTCGTTGAAATTGAGGCCCAGTTCCTTGTTGATGATCATCTGGATCGCGACCGCGCGGCGCACGCTTTCTTCGGTCGGGGTGGTGATAGCTTCGTCGTAAGCGTTGGTGTGCAGGCTGTTGCAGTTGTCGAACAGCGCGTACAGGGCCTGCAAGGTGGTGCGGATGTCGTTGAACTGGATTTCCTGCGCGTGCAGGGAACGGCCGCTGGTCTGAATGTGGTACTTCATCATCTGGCTGCGCGGGTCGGCGCCGTAGCGCTCGCGCATGGCGCGCGCCCAGATGCGGCGGGCGACGCGGCCGATGACGGTGTACTCCGGGTCCATGCCGTTGCTGAAGAAGAACGACAGGTTGGGCGCGAAGTCGTCGATCTTCATTCCGCGCGCAAGGTAGTACTCGACGATGGTGAAGCCGTTGCTCAGGGTGAAGGCGAGCTGGCTGATCGGGTTCGCGCCGGCTTCGGCGATGTGGTAGCCGCTGATCGACACCGAGTAGAAGTTGCGGACGTTCTTGTCGACGAAGTACTGCTGGATGTCGCCCATCATGCGCAGGGCGAACTCGGTGCTGAAGATGCAGGTGTTCTGGGCCTGGTCTTCCTTGAGGATGTCGGCCTGCACGGTGCCGCGCACGGTGGCGAGGGTGCGGGTCTTGATAGCTTCGTAGGTTTCGGCGTCGACGACCTGGTCGCCGGTGACGCCGAGCAGGCCCAGGCCGAGGCCGTCGTTGGTCTCGGGCAGCAGGCCGCTGTATTGCGGGCGCTTGCGATCGGCGAACATGGCCTCGATCTTGTCGTGGGCGGCGTCCCAGCGGGCGCCGTCCTCGCGCAGGTATTTCTCGACCTGCTGGTCGATGGCGGTGTTCATGAACATCGCCAGCAACATCGGCGCCGGGCCGTTGATGGTCATCGACACCGAGGTGGTCGGCGCGCACAGGTCGAAGCCGGAGTACAGCTTCTTCATATCGTCCAGGGACGCGATGTTGACGCCGGAGTTGCCGATCTTGCCGAAAATGTCCGGACGCACCGCCGGGTCTTCGCCGTACAGGGTGACGCTGTCGAACGCGGTCGACAGGCGCGCGGCCGGCTGGCCGACGCTGAGGTAGTGGAAGCGGCGGTTGGTGCGCTCGGGCGTGCCTTCGCCGGCGAACATGCGGATCGGGTCTTCGCCGGTGCGGCGGTAGGGATACACGCCGCCGGTGTAGGGGTAATAGCCCGGCAGGTTTTCCTTCTGCAGGAAGGTCAGCAGCTCGCCCCAGCTCTTGTAGGTCGGCGCGGCGATCTTCGGGATTTTTTGATGGCTCAGCGAGTCGCGGTAGTTCTCGACCCGGATGACCTTGTCGCGGACCTTGTACTCGTTGACCTCGTCGGTGATCGACTTCAGGCGCGCGGGCCAGTCGCGCAGCAGCTTGAGGGCTTCGGAGCTCAGCGACTGGACGGCGTCGTTGTAACGCTGGCGCAGGGTGATGAGGGTGCGGTCGACGGTCTTTGCCGGCGACGTCGCGTCTTGGGTCGCGTCTCGGGCCGCGGTTTGCGCCGCTCCTGCCCCGGGAGCCGACAGCAAGGCTTCGGCGGCATACAGGTCGAGCTGTTTCGGCAACTCGGGGTCGTCGAGGTCGTGCAGGGACTGCCAGTACGACTGCGCGCGGTCGGCGACGTCGGCCTGGGTCTCGATTTGGCGGTTGATGCTGCGGCCCTGCTCGGCGATCTCGGCCAGGTAACGCACGCGGCTGCCGGGGATCAGCACGGTGGCGCGCGGCTCCTTGAGCGAGGTGTCGACGTCCGGCGTCCACTTCTCGGCCGGCAGCGACAGCTTCTCGCGCAGCAGGCGGCACAGGTTGACGAACATCCAGCTGATGCCGGGGTCGTTGAACTGGCTGGCGATGGTCGGATACACCGGAACGTCTTCGTCCTTGGTCTGGAAGGCGACGCGGTTGCGCTTCCACTGCTTGCGCACGTCGCGCAGCGCATCTTCGGCGCCGCGCTTGTCGAACTTGTTCAGCACCACCAGTTCGGCGAAGTCGAGCATGTCGATCTTCTCCAACTGGCTCGGCGCGCCGAAGTCGCTGGTCATGACGTACATCGGGAAGTCGACCAGGTCGACGATCTCCGAGTCGGACTGGCCGATGCCGGCGGTCTCCACGATCACCAGGTCGTAGCCCAGGCCGCGCAGGAAACCGATGCAGTCCTTCAGCACGGTGTTGGTGGCCGAGTGCTGGCGGCGGGTGGCCATCGAGCGCATGTAGACGCGCGGGCTGCGCAGCGAGTTCATGCGGATGCGGTCGCCGAGCAGCGCGCCGCCGGTGCGGCGGCGGGTCGGGTCGACCGAGATCACCGCCATGCGCATGTCGGGGAAATTGGCCAGGAAGCGGTTGAGCAGTTCGTCGGTGACCGAGGACTTGCCGGCGCCGCCAGTGCCGGTGATGCCGACCACCGGGGTCTTGCCGCCGGCGAGCTGCCACTGCTTGCGCAGGTGGGCGAGCTGGGCTTCGTCGAGCAGGCCCTCTTCGATCGCCGAGAGCATCTTGCCGATGGTGATCTCGTCGTCGATGGCGGCCGGCTTGTCCGGCGTGGTGTCGGCGATGCGGCCTTCGCTGGCGCGGCGGATGACGTCTTCGATCATCGCCACCAGGCCCATGTGCATGCCGTCGTTGGGGTGGTAGATGCGCTCGACGCCGTAGGCCTGCAGTTCGCGGATCTCTTCCGGGGTGATGGTGCCGCCGCCGCCGCCGAACACGCGGATGTGGCCGGCCCCGCGTTCCCTGAGCATGTCGACCATGTACTTGAAGTACTCGACATGACCGCCCTGGTAGCTGGACAGGGCGATGCCGTCGGCATCTTCCTGCAGCGCGGCGCGGACCACGTCCTCGACCGAGCGGTTGTGGCCGAGGTGGACGACTTCGGCGCCCTGCCCCTGGATCAGGCGACGCATGATGTTGATCGCGGCGTCGTGGCCGTCGAACAGGCTGGCAGCGGTGACGAAACGCAGCGGCGTGGCGTCGGGCTGTGCGGCAGGAATGTTGGCGGCGGTCGTGCTCATGGGCATCTCGATACGCATACGGGCTGTGCGTATTGTAGCTCCGGGCGGCAGGTCCGGTCCGGCGGCCGGCCGTGCGGGGGCGAACGGTGCTGCGGGCGCGCCGGGCCATGGCATGGCCTGCGCGTCGCCTGCCGGCGAGGCTTTAGGGTAGGAGCGGCGCAAGCCGCGACCGCGTCGGCGCCCGACGGCGACGCAAGCGCGACGACTGGCACGGTCGTTGCGGCCGATCGAAGCGGAATGCGGTTGCAGATGCGTGTTCGTGCGGTCGCGGCTTTTGTCGCTCCGGCAATGGCTGGTCACGACGCGAAGCGATTCGATTGCAGGAAGCCGGCGAGGCGATCGTGCGGGTGCGCGGTCGCGGCTTGCGCCGCTCCTACCCCGCTCGCTCCTACTTTTGAGCTTCGCTGCGGCATGCGCGCTGGGCGCGATGCCTCGCAAAGCGCAGCGTTCGAGCGGCCGGCGGCGAATCGGCAACTGCGGCAAAGCGCGCAGCATGCGCTCAGCCGCGGCCCGGACCGGGCCGCGCGCAGCCTGCGCAGGCTTTCACGGGGCTTCATAAGCCTTCACAGGGGCGTTCCAGCCACGATTTGCCCGACCCCTGCAATACCTAGCCGTATTGCCCGATTGCTTTAGACTACGGCCCCTACGGCGGGCCCCTGCGGCTGCGGCGTACAGGCGAATCCATTTCCATTCAACGACTTACCACCACCAGGCGTCCTTAGCGCTTCGCGCAATGCCGCGCCGGTCCGGAGCACCCGATGATTTTCGAAACCCTCGACACCTTCGGCCATGAGCAGGTCGTGTTCTGCCATAACAAGGACGCCGGCCTGAAGGCCATCATCGCGATCCACAACACCGTGCTCGGCCCGGCGCTGGGTGGCCTGCGTATGTGGCCGTACAAGACCGAGCAGGACGCGCTGAACGACGTGCTGCGCCTGAGCCGCGGCATGACCTACAAGAACGCGGTCGCCGGCCTCAACATCGGCGGCGGCAAGGCCGTGATCATCGGCGACCCGGCCGCCGACAAGTCCGAGGCGCTGTTCCGCGCGTTCGGCAAGTTCGTCGACTCGCTGGGCGGCCGCTACATCACCGCCGAAGACGTCGGCATCGACGTCAACGACATGGAATACGTGTACCGCGAAACCGAGTACGTCACCGGCGTGCACCAGGTCCACGGCGGTTCGGGCGATCCCTCGCCGTTCACCGCCTACGGCACCCTGCAGGGCCTGATGGCGGCGCTGAACAAGCGCTTCGGCGACGAGGAAGTCGGCAAGTACAGCTACGCCGTACAGGGCCTGGGCCACGTCGGCATGGAATTCGTGAAGCTGCTCAAGGAGCGCGGCGCGAAGATCTTCGTCACCGACATCAACAAGGGCCTGGTCGACAAGGCCGTGTCCGAGTACGGCGCCGAAGCGGTCGGCCTGGACGAGATCTACGACGTGCCGGCCGACGTATACTCGCCGTGCGCGCTGGGCGGCACCGTCAACGAGCAGACCTTGCCGCGCCTGAAGGCCAAGATCATCTGCGGCGCGGCCAACAACCAGCTGGCCAACAACGCCATCGGCGACGAAGTGTCCAAGCGCGGCATCCTGTACGCGCCGGATTACGCAGTGAACGCCGGCGGCGTGATGAACGTGGCGCTGGAACTCGACGGCTACAACCGCGAGCGCGCCATGCGCATGATGCGCACGATCTACCACAACCTCGGCCGCATCTTCGAAATCGCCGAGCGCGACAGCATCCCGACCTACACCGCCGCCGACCGCCTGGCCGAAGAGCGCATCAGCGCGATCGGCAAGCTCAAGCTGCCGATGGGCCGGTCGACGCCGAGCTTCCGCGGACGCATCCGCAGCGGCCACTGAGCCACACGACGACGGGGCCCATCGGCCCCGTCGTCGTATCCGGCGCACGGTTTTCGCACCCGCTTGCGTTTTTCTGAATGCGCGCAAGCGCGTCGCCGGGTCACGCTACGAACGCGGTCTCCTCCACTGTCTTGCCACCCACGGGATGCACGCCATGCGTAAACAGGTACTCGCCGCCGCGGTCGCACTGGGCTTCGCCGCCATCGCCATGCACGCCGGCGTGCAGGCGGCGGCGCAAGCCGCTGCCCCGGCCCCGCCCGGCCACGCCCACCGCGAAACCCTGGATTACGAACACCAGGAGCGCTGGCAGGCCGCGCACGACAAGGCGCAGTCGCCGATCGACATCGTCACCGCCTCGGCGGTCGCCGCCGCCGACAACGAGCCGCGCGCGCTGGAATTCGTCCATACCCGCGGTCCGATCGACGCCGTCGCCGACAACGGCCACGCGGTCCAGGTGGACACCCACCGCACCGAGGCGACCATCCGCGGCCGCCACTTCGCCCTGAGCCAATTCCATTTCCACGCCGAAAGCGAACACACCCTCGACGGCAAGCACTTCCCGCTCGAAGGCCATTTCGTATTCAAGGCCCAGGACGGGCGCCTGGCCGTGATCGGCGTGATGTACGTCGAAGGCGCGGCCAATCCGGTCGCCCAGCAGGTGCTCGACGATCTCGAACCGGGCCGCCGCGACGGCGCGAAAGCGCAGCGCGAGATCGATATCGAGGCGCTGTTACCGAAATCGCATGCCTACTATCACTATCTGGGCTCGCTAACGACCCCGCCGTTGTCGGAAAATGTGGAGTGGTACGTGCTGCCCGCGCCGGTGACGATGTCCAAGGCGCAGATCCAGGCGTTCCTGTCCCACTACCGCCGCAACAACCGCAACATCCAACCGCTCAACGGGCGGCCGCTGATTCGTTACGAGGGCTGATATGCGCAGTTTTCCCCTGGGTGAAGAGATCGACGCGCTGCGCGATGCCGTGCGCCGTTTCGCCGAAGCCGAGATCGCGCCGCGCGCGGAGCAGATCGATCATGACAACGCCTTCCCGCAGGACCTGTGGCCGAAACTAGGCGAGATGGGCCTCCTGGGCATGACCGTGCCGGGCGAATACGGCGGCAGCGAGATGGGCTATCTGGCGCATCTGGTGGCGATGGAGGAAATCTCCCGCGCCTCCGGCTCGGTGGGCCTGTCCTACGGCGCGCACTCCAACCTGTGCGTGTCCAACCTCTACGCCAACGGCAACGAGGCGCAGCGTTCCAAGTACCTGCCCAAGCTGTGCAGCGGCGAGTGGAAGGGCGCGCTGGCGATGAGCGAGCCCGGCGCCGGCTCGGACGTGGTCGGCTCGATGAGCTGCCGCGCCGAGTTGAAGGGCGACGTCTGGGTCGCCAACGGCAACAAGATGTGGATCACCAACGGCCCCGAGGCCGACGTGCTGGTGGTGTACATGCGCACCGCGGGCAAGGACGCCGGCAGCAAGTGCATGACCGCCTTCATCGTCGAGAAGGGCATGAAGGGGTTCAGCACCGCGCAGAAGCTCGACAAGCTGGGCATGCGCGGCTCCAACACCTGCGAGCTGGTGTTCGAGGACTGCGAGATTCCGGTCGAGAACGTGCTCGGCGAAGTGCATCACGGCGTGAAGGTGCTGATGAGCGGCCTCAACACCGAGCGCCTGGTCCTGACCGGCGGCCCGCTGGGCCTGATGCAGGCCGCGCTCGACATCGCCCTGCCCTACGTGCGCGAGCGCAAGCAGTTCGACGTGGCGATCGGCACCTTCGGCCTGATGCAGGGCAAGATCGCCGACATGTACACCGCGCTGCAGTCGAGCCGCGCCTTCGCCTATCAGGTGGGCCGCGACTTCGATGCCGGCTACAAGAGCCGCGTCGACGCCGCCTCGTGCCTGCTGCACGCTTCCGACGCCGCGGTGCAGGTGGCGCTGGAAGCGATCCAGACCCTCGGCGGCAACGGCTACATCAACGAGTACCCGACCGGCCGTATCCTGCGCGACGCCAAGCTGTACGCGATCGGCGCCGGCACCAACGAGATCCGCCGCATGCTGATCGGCCGCGAGTTGTTCGACGGCAAGAGCTGAGCTTTCGCCGGATCGATGAAACAAAACGCCGTCGCGCTTGCGACGGCGTTTTTGTTTGGGAGGCCTGTGGCTGGAGCCACCACCATCGATGGCGTTAGTTGCTGCTGCTCACGATGGCCCGGGCGGCTCATCCCTCAGAACGGCACCGACCAAGTCGCGAACGCGCGCAGATAATCCTCGCCGCGCTCGCGGCGTTGGTCGAAGTCGAAGCGCAGGACGCTGCCGCGGCCGAAGCGGGTGCTCAGGCCCAGGCCGAACACGCCGACGTCGCGGGCCAGGGGATCGCTGGCGATCGGCGACCACACGTCCATTGCGGTGAAGCGGGCGTCGATGAAATCGCCCGACTGCGCCAAAGTGCGCTGCCATTCGGCGCGGCCGTCCAGGGTCAGCAGGGCCGAACCGATCCGCCATTCGCGCTGCATCCGCGCGCCCACCAGCGCCTGCGTTGCGCTCAAGGTCGAGCCGCCGGCGCTGAGGCCGAAGCCGGCGGCGCCGGGTTCGTCGAAGCCGCTGCGGTCCAGGCGCACCGATTGCACGCCCACATACGGCGTGATCATGCCGTTCGCACTCTCGAAGCGGTGCCCGAGTTGCGCGTCGAGCTGCAAATAGCGATTGGCGTAACTCGTACCGACGCCGAAGTCGGCGGCACCGAGCATGACCTCGCGTTCGAGATGGCGGTCCATGCGCCCGAGCGCGGCGCGCCCGAGCAGGTAGTGCCCGCCGCGGTTCCAGGCCGCATAGAACTGGCCCTCGATCTGGCGGTTGCGCTCGCGGTCGCGACGCAGCTCGTGGCGCGCATAACCGTCGGTCTCGCTGAGCGCGGCGCCGTAGCGCAGCTCCCCTTGGCGGCGGTCGTGGCCGACGATCCAGCCGTTCGCGTCGAGGTCGAAGCGGCCGGCGGTGGCGCGCTGGGCGTCGATGCGGTCGGCCCAGGCGCCGTCGCGCGGGTCCAGGTACTGCGCGTCCAGGCGCGACTCCAGCGCGCGGCGGTTGCCTTCGATCGCCATCATCGCGAAGGCGGCGTCGGCGCTGTGCAGCTCGCCGGACAGGCTGGCGAGCGAGCGCTTGGCGATCTCCGGCGTGGCCGACTGCTGCAAGGCGCCGGCCGCGGCGCTGAAGGCGCCCTGCGCGCCGGGGCCGCCTTCGACGACGGTGTTGCGGTCGAGTTCGCCGAAGGCGCCGTCGACCCGTTCGGCCGCCGCGGCCGCGGCGCCCTGCACGCCCATCGCTTGCGCGGCGGCGGTGATGTTCAGCGAGACGATGTCGAGCCAGGCCTGGGTGCTGCTGTAGCCGGGCACCGCGACCAGGAACACGTTGGACGCGGTCGTCAACGAGGCGAAGGCGCCGCTGAGGCTGCCGGCGTTGACGAAGACCTCGCGGCTGGAGCGCGTGTAACCCGGCAACTGCCCGAGCACGTGCGCGTTGCCGGCCAGGTTCGCGTTACCGGCGACTTCGAGCCTGGAGCCGATGAAGAACTGCAACTGCCCGGCCGCGGACTGCTGGTAGCTGTCGACGCGCAGGCTGGCGCCTTCCACGCGCAAAGCGCCCTGGTTGTCGACCCGGTTGCCGATGCGCGCGCCGTTGCCGCCGATCAAGCTGGCGCCCGAGCGCACCGTCGTCGGCGACACGGTCGAGGCGTTGTCCGCGAGCCGCAGCACGCCGCCGGCGACGTCGGTGGTGCCGGTGTAGCTGTGCGCGGCGGCGCTGTCCAGGCGCAAGGTGCCGCTGCCTTCCTTGATCAGTCCGCCGCTGCCGCTGAGCGGATTGGACCAAGTCGAGGTGCCGTCGAACGACACCCGCACGTCGCCCCAGTCGAGCCGGCGCGGGCCGCGCACCGAGGCGCCGACATCGAGCAGGCCCTGGCCGAACACCGCATCGACGCCGGGCGCGCCGAGGTCCCTGGCATTGCCGAGCAGGGTCTGCCGCACCAGGTCGTTGTTGAAGTAAGGGAACGCCTGCCACACCAGCGCCGCGGCGCCGGATACCTGCGGCGCGGCGAACGAAGTGCCCTGGACGAACCAGTAGGTCGGGCTGCCGACCGGGTCGTTGACGCCGGTCGCGATGACGTTGCCCGGCGCGACCAGGCAGTAGTTCATGGCGATGCCGCAGGCGTTGGAATAACTCGCCAGCTGGGTCGGGTTGTTGCTGTCGAGCGCGGCCGCGGCGATCCAGCCGCGTTCGAGCACGTTGGCGCCGGCGCCCTGGCTCGGCAGCGAGGCGTTGTCGGACGGCTGCGGCTTGGCTTCGTTGCCGGTCGCGAACACGACCAGGCCGCCGTTGTCGATGAAGGGCTTGTAGGCGTTGATGAAACTGACGGTGACGTTGTCGCCGGTCCAGTACAGGCCGCCCCAGGAGTTGTTCATGATGCGCACGCCGGCGTTCATGAGGTCGCGCGAGACGATGTCGAGGCCGCCGGCGTCGCGCGCTTCGTTGCCCTGGCCGGAGCCGTCGTCGTTCGGACGCACGTCCGAGAGGATGCGCGCCGAGACGATGCTCGCGCCCGGGGCGATGCCGCCGGGCCAACTGCCCACCGCGGTGCCGGCGGCGAGTTGGGCGACATAGGTGCCGTGCCCGAGCACATCGTCGATGGCGTGGTTGTTGGTGCGCGGGTCGGTATAGATCAAGTGCGGGCCGACCCGACCGGCCAGCGCGGGATGGGTGCGGCGCACGCCGCTGTCCACCACGCCGATGCGCACGCCCTGCCCGCTCAAGCCGAGCGCATGCGCCGCGCGGGCGTTGGTCAGCGCCAGATGCGCGTCGATCGCGGGCTGGGCCGGGTTCG